>DASXJE010000031.1 GCA_036497565.1 Mycobacteriales bacterium | reverse complement strand
CGTCGAGCTGGCGGCGGACGGGTTCGAGGCGCTGCGCGTGGTCGCGGCCAACCGGCCCGACGCCATGGTGCTCGACGTGATGATGCCCGGCATGGACGGGCTGGCGACCTGCCGCCGGCTGCGGTCGGTCGGCGACGACCTACCGGTCCTGGTGCTCACCGCGCGCGACGCCGTCTCCGACCGGGTCGCCGGGCTCGATGCCGGCGCCGATGACTACCTGCCCAAGCCGTTCGCTCTCGAGGAGTTGCTGGCCCGGCTCCGGGCCCTGCTGCGCCGTACCCATGGCGACGTGACCGACGACGAGTCGCTGACCTTCGCCGACCTCTCCCTCGACCCGGGCACCCGGGAGGTCCGCCGCGGCGACCGGCAGATCCGGCTCACCCGGACCGAGTTCAGCCTGCTCGAACTGCTGCTGCGCAATCCGCGCCAGGTGCTCAGCCGGGCCCGCATCCTCGAGGAGGTATGGGGCTACGACTTCCCCACCACCGAGAACTCGCTCGAGGTCTACATCGGCTACCTACGTCGCAAGACCGAGGCCGAGGGCGAGAACCGACTCATCCACACCGTGCGCGGCGTCGGCTATGCGCTCCGTGAGACGCCGCCGTGAGCGGACCGTCCCGGATCGGCATGGCCTGGACCCGGCTCAACCTGCGCACCCGGATCACCGTGCTGGTCGCCGTCGCGGTCGGCCTCGCGGTGGCGATGGCGTCGGTCGCCGGCTACCTCACCGTGCGGCATGAGCTGCGCAGCCGCCTCGACAGCAACCTCGAGCAGCGGGCCACCGCCGCTGCCCAGACCCAGCTCGTCAACGACATCACGAGGTTCGGCCGGATCCCCGACGTCGTCCTCGCCCTGGCCACCGACGTCCGGGTCGCGCTGGTCACCTCCGGCGGCGACCGGATCGTCTTCTCCGGCGCACCGGTGCCGCCGATCGGCTCGCCGGAGACCGCCGTCGCCAACGGCATCGTCCACACGTCGCTGCGCAGCGCGACCGAGGACGGCGTCAGCTACCGCGTGGTGGCCGTTCCGGTGCGACCCGGTCTCGCGCTGGTGCTGGCCCAGTCCACCACCGCGACCGACCACGAACTCGGCCGGCTGGCCCTCGTCCTGCTGATCGTCGGACTGGCCGGGATCGTGGTGGCTGCCTGCGCGGGCCTGGCCGTCGCCCGCGCCGGCTTACGCCCGGTCGAGCGGCTCACGGCCGCGACCGAACACGTCGCCCGCACCCAGGAGCTGACCTCGATCCCGGTGCAGGGCGACGACGAGCTGGCCCGGCTGACCGGGAGCTTCAACCTGATGCTGGAGGCGCTCGAGCAGTCCCGCGAGCGGCAGCGCCAATTGGTCGCCGACGCCGGTCACGAGCTGCGTACGCCGCTCACCAGCCTGCGCACCAACCTCGACCTGCTCGCCCAGAGCGCCCGCCCCGGCGGGCCGACGCTCGACCCGGCCGACCGCGACGAACTCCTCGCCGATGTCCGCGCCCAGGCCCAGGAGCTCACCGTGCTGGTCGGCGACCTGGTCGAGTTGGCACGCACCGACTCCCCCGCGATCCGGCCCGAACCGATCGACCTCCGCGCCGTCATCGACCGGGCGATCGACCGGGTACGCCGGCGTGCCCCCGGACTGGCCTACGCGGTGGCGGCCGACCCATGGATCGTGATCGGCGATCCGACGGCGCTGGAGCGCGCGGTGACCAACCTGCTCGACAACGCGGCCAAGTGGAGCCCGCCCGGGGCCACCGTGACTGTCACGCTGCGCGACGGCGTGCTGCAGGTCGCCGACCAAGGCCCGGGGATCGCCCCCGCGGACCTGCCGCACGTCTTCGACCGCTTCTACCGCGCCGTCGACGCGCGGGGACTGCCCGGCTCGGGTCTCGGGCTGGCCATCGTCCGGCAGGCCGCGGACCGGCACGGCGGAGTGGTCGCCGCCGGTACGGCGCCGGGCGGCGGGGCGCTGTTCACCCTGCGGCTGCCCGGCCACGCGCCGGCGCGGACCTGACCGCTGCCGTTCGCAAAGTCTTCTGCATAGTTCAGCCCACTTTCAGGGTCCTCTCAGGCTGGCGGGCCACGCTGTGGCCATGACAGACGATCATCGTCCGGACGACCCACGTCCGTATCCGCAGGACGACGGCACCACCCAGCCGGGCCCCGGTGGCCCCGCGCCCCACTCCGACTGGCCGTTCGCGGCCGGCGCCGGCGGCGCGGATGAGACCTCCCCGACCTCGGCTCTGCCGCCCGCTCCCCGCACCCCCGCGGAGGAACCGTCTCCGTGGTCGCCGGCCTGGCACCAGACCGGCCCCGGCTGGAGTCCGGCGGCACCGCCGCCGCCTCCGCCGTACGGCTACTCGAGCTACGGGCCGGCGGCCGGGGCTCCGCAGCCCCGCCGCCGCCGCATCGCTGCGGCCACCGTGGCGCTCCTCGTCGTCGCCCTGGTCGGCGGCGGCGTCGGCGCCGCGGTCGAAAACCACTTCGGCGGCGGCACCAAGACCGTGGTGAGCTCGCTGGCCGCACCGCCGGTCTCCAACAACGCGGCGAACAAGGCACCGGCCGGTTCCGTGCAGCAGGTCGCCGCCGGGGTGCTCCCCAGCGTCGTGTCGATCACCGTCGCCACCAGCAGCGGCGGCGACGAGGGATCCGGCATCATCCTGTCCTCGGACGGTCAGATCCTCACCAACAACCACGTCGTGGCCGCGGCCGCCGCCGCCAACAGCGGCAGCGGCGCGCTCGGCTCGCAGAACTCCGGGCCGGCCACGCTCACCGTCACCTTCAACAACGGCAAGACCGTGCCGGCGACCATCGTCGGACGCGATCCGACGACCGACCTCGCCGTGATCAAGGCCAAGGACGTGCAGGGACTGCACCCGGCCAGCCTCGGCAAGTCCACCGGCCTCGCGGTCGGCCAGCCGGTCGTGGCGATCGGCTCGCCGCTCGGCCTGTCCGGCACGGTGACGTCGGGCATCGTCAGCGCACTGGACCGCCCGGTGCAGACCAGTGACTCGTCGCAGCAGAGCCCGTCCAGCGGTTCGCCGCAGGCCACGGTCATCGACGCCATCCAGACCGACGCCGCCATCAACCCCGGCAACTCCGGCGGGGCGCTGGTCAACATGCAGGGTCAGGTCGTCGGCATCAACTCCGCGATCGCGAGTCTCGGCGGCAGCGACGCCAGCGGTAGCCAGCAGTCCGGTTCGATCGGCGTCGGCTTCGCCATCCCGATCGACGAGGCGCGGCCCATCGTCGACCAGCTGGTCAACTCCGGTACCGCGAGCCACGCACAGCTCGGCGTCAGCGTCAGCGACGCGAGCAGCAACGGCGCCACCCCGACCGGAGCGAAGCTCGCCTCGGTCAGCGGCAGCGGAGCGGCCGCGAAGGCCGGGCTGCAGCAGGGCGACGTCGTGACCAAGCTCGGCGACCGGGAGATCGACTCCGCCGACGCGCTGGTCGCCGCGGTCCGGGCCAACCGCCCGGGCGACGCGGTCACCGTCACCTACGAGCGGGGCGGAGCGACCCACACGGCCACCGTCACACTCGGTTCGGACAAGGGTCACTGATCAAGCCTCACTAACAGGGGTCAGCCTCTCCCCAGACGGCCCGGCCGTGGGCACCAACCCGCGGCCGGGCCGTGACACGTCCGAAGGCGAATCGGTCCGGGTCGAGTCAGTCCGCCGCCGGTCGGCCGACCGGAATGGCGTAGAGCGCGTGTTCGGTGAGCCCGTCGACGCGCAGGACGTCGTTGAGCACGTCGTCGAGGAATCCGCCGATCGGCACCGCGGCGAGGTCGAGCGCCGCCGCGGCGAGCAGCAGGTTCTGGCAGGCGTGGCCGCACTCGAGCAGCTCGAAGCGGTAGCCGCGCTCGCCGTACTTGAATGCGGTACGGCGCGGGACGCCGGACAGCACGATGCAGGCCGCCGCCGTGTCGGCGATGTCGGGCAGGCTCAGCGCCGTATCCAGCGCGGCCCGGGTCGAGCCCGGGTAGAGCTGCGCGATCTGATGGGAGGCGGGCAGGTAGCCGTAGACGCCGTTCGGCAGACCGGCCACATCGAGTGCGCAGCAGTAGACCTCGACCGGGTAGAGCCCCCCGCCGGACGGTGTGGTCCGCAGCCCCCACGTGGTGCCGTCCGCCGGATCGGTCGAATGCGTCACGACGCCGGCGGCGGCGTACAGCAGCGTCGCGATCTCGTCGAGGCCCACCGCCTGCCCGCTCATCTCCCGCCGCGACCGCCGGCGTCGAATCGCCTCTCCGACGGAGACGTCCGCGAGCCCGGCGGGGGCGGGCAGGTCGATCGCCGGCAGGCCGGTGCAGCGCGCCGCCGGACGGGAGATCACCCGGCGGATGTCGGGCGACCCGCTGACCATCCGGATGGTGAGGAAGAGGTCGATGTCGGTCGGTTGGAGCTTGGAGGCTTCGTGGAAGACCTCGGCGGGTGAGAAGAGATCGGCCGGGGCCTCGTCGAGCAGCGGTGCCCGGGTCTCGTCCATCGGCGACCTCACGGGTAGGGGTGCGGATACGGGTTGAGCTCGGCAGGTTCGCGTTCCCGATCGAGGAGACCGAGTTCGACCGGGAGTCGCCGCCACCGCCGGCCGCCCAGGAACGGTGCGGTGTGGTCGCCCTCCATCGTCGTCAGGCCCGGCACCAGCGTCTTCACCACCACGACCCCGCACTCGGCGAGGTCGTCGGTCGTGATGTCGACGGCGATGACCTCGAGGTCGCGGTCGGCCAGCCCGGCGACGAGGCGGCCGAGGACGTCGATGGTCGGCTCACCGGAGCGCGCCACCGAACTGAGGTCGAGCGACGCCGGCGAGGACTGCAGGAACGCGAACGCCTCGCTCAGGTCGTTGCCGGAGTAGAGCCGCATCCGGTCCTCGAAGGTGCGGATGTTGGCGAACCCGGGGAGCGGCTCGACGGTGCGCCCGGTCGTCTGGTCACCCCACCGCAGACCCTGCACCAGCTCCACCAGCGTCTTGCGCACCGCCGTCTCCGGATCCGGGTGTGCGGCACCGGCGGCGAACACGGCCGGCGGGTTGCGGCGCTCGTCGGTGAGCGTGCCGAACACCGCAGTGACGGGCAGATCCAGGGAGACGTCGTAGAGCTCGTAGTGCAGGCCCGGCCGCGCGAAGACATCGGTGTAGTCGCCGGCGAGCGCGCAGGCCGGGTCGATCCGCAGCCGGCGCGGCGTGATGCGGTTGCGCCAGTGGATCAGCACTGCGTCCCGCTCGATCAGCTCGAGCAGCCCGCGCACCGTCGCGCCGGTCGACGTGCTGTCACAGGCGGCTCCGGTGGACACCGCCGGGGCGATCGTGACGCAGCCGTCGGGACGCAGATCGGCGTCCGGCCCGAAATAGACGAGACAGGCCGGGACGAGCCGGGCCCGCTGCCGCGTCAGGCTCCACCCGGTCACCCAGGTCAGCGGAGTCTGCTCGTCGAAGTGCGGGAAGGGAACCTGCTGATCCCGCTCGAACAGTGCCCACCGTCCCGGCTCCACGGGATCGGCCTCCGCCCGGTCCCTCAGGTCGGCGTAGCTCCCCGGGATCAGGCCGCCAGAAAGCGGGAAGCAGCACGCGTAGCGCTCGAAGGACTCCCCCACCGCGGCACTCGTCGCCTCGGCGAGCGTCATCCCCGCGCCGCTGCCGTTGATCTCGGCGGTGACGTCGACGCCGTAGCACCCCAGGTCCGCGACCCGGCCGCCGACCACGTGCACGGCCGGATCGGCCGCGCCGACCGGCACCTGGACGAGGTCGGTGACCAGGCCGACGTAACCGTCGACCAGGTCGGCGGGGCGGCGCGCGGCGGTCACGGCCCGGCGTCGGCGGCGGACCACAGCCGACGTACCGGCGCGGCCGGC
This sequence comes from Mycobacteriales bacterium, assembly GCA_036497565.1. NCBI lineage: Bacteria > Bacillati > Actinomycetota > Actinomycetes > Mycobacteriales > Mycobacteriales bacterium. Next base: position 6,124 of record DASXJE010000031.1, on the reverse strand, counting down.
CCGGCCCCGCAGGCCGGGCACCGCGGCAGCCGGAGCACGGGATGCACGCTGGGTACGCCGACCCGCAGGTCGAACCGCACGACCCGGCCCCTCGTCGCGGGCAACGCCGCCTCGCTGAGGAACTTCACCACGTCGAGTGCGAGCAGATCCGTGCCGACCGGAAACCGGAGCAACGGTGGCGGCATCGGCTCGCCGGCCGGCGCCCACCCGCTGCGGGCCGCCGCGCGGCGCAACTCGACGCACTCGACGCACGCCGTCTGGCCCGGATAGACGAACGGACCGACCACGATGTCGCCCTGGTCGCGGTGATAGAACACCGCGGGTACGCCGGCCCGGGTCAGCGACCGGCCGATCTGCAACCGACGGTCCGGGCGGGGATCGTCGCTGACGTGGACGACGAGGTCGCACCGCTCGGGCACCGTCAGGTCGGCGTCGTCGACCGGGGACAGCGTGCCGACCCCGGCCACCTCGAGATCCTCGGCGACCCGGCGCCACGCGCTGCCGGCACCGGCGACGACGACGGCGGCGGCAGCCAGCCGTTTCTGCAGCTCGCCGCCGGCGCGCTGCCACGCACTGGCCTCCGCGTCCCGTTCGGCGTAGGCGAGGACCGCCAGCGTGCGCGCCTGGTCGGCGTAGTCGGCCCACCTCGGATCGATGGGGGTCGCGTCCGGGCCTTCGCGCAGCGCCCCGGCCGCGACGAGCCGCCCCCACGCCTCGGCCACCGCCGCTGGTTCGAGCCCGCCGGTCAGCGCCGCCCCGAGCGCGTCGCCGCCGGGCCGATGGCCGTCGAGCAGCTGGTCGAGGAGCCGGAGCGCATCCGCCGTCGCCGCGGGCAGATCCGGCCCGGCCAGCATCCGGTCGCGGGCGGCCCGGTCGACGACCGGGTGGTGGGACGGCGGATCCGTCTCGGCGCTCACTGCACGCTGGTGGCTTTGCCGATGGTGATGCTGCACGACGTCGACGTACACGCGTTGCAACTGGTGGAGCAGCTGCACGCGCCGCGGATTGTCCGGGCCGCCGCCGGGTCGGCGATGCCCAGCACGACCTGGCGCACGGCCTCGCCCTGCTGCAGGGCGTTGACGGTGGCGAACTTCTGCACCAGCGGGGTCTGCGCCAGCAGCGCCTCGATCGCCGACGCGGGATACATCGGCCGGGTCTGCGGATCGTCGAGCAGCTCACGGAACAGCATCGACGACAGTGCGCTGAGGTCGGGCAGGTCGAGCGTGGCGGGAGCCGGTCGCGGGTCGAGCACGCGGATCGAATGCGGGCCGAGCCGCGAGGCGATCTCGAGCGCGGACAACGACCCGAGCTCCTCGGCGCCGACCGAGTGCTCGACCGGCCGCTCGCCCTCCCCGGCGGGGATGACGGTGGCGAACCTGGTCAGCCGGTACGGGTTGTGCTCGACGTCGACCATCCCGGCGATGGCCGATCCGCTGTGGTGCACGCCGATCGACACGGCCTGGTGGCCGGGGTCGGTCGCGAACGCGACGCCGTAGCTCGGCAGGATGCCCAGCACGTGGGCCGTCGGGACATCACCGTCGACCGAGTCGGCGACATAGACGAAGACGCGCACGCGGTCCACGTCGAAGCGGAAGCCGCGCTCCTCGAAGTGGACCAGCAGATCACGGAAGTCCGGACTGCTCGCGCGCATCCGGGTGACGTAGGCCGCAGCGCGGTCGCCCGGGAGCTGCATGATGTGTGACCGGGCAATGCCGGTCCCGTCGAAATCCACCGCCATGACCCACACTCCTGCGGGAAACCGGAACCGCGTCTACAGGAATGGTGGGCCCCGCGGACCCCCGGGTCAACACACTCGCCGTAATGCGGCTAGTGCAGCACCAGAGCGTCGACGGCCAGGGCGAGGAAGAGCAGCGACAGATAGGTGTTGGACCAGCGGAACAGCCGGAGCGACGTGATGCGCCCACCGGCCCGTGCCTGCGAGCGCAACTGGTAGGCATGCCAGAGGAAGATCACGCCGAGCACGATGGCGGAACCGCCGTAGATCCAGGACGTGGCGAGCGGCCAGAGCACCACCGACGTCACCACCAGCACCCAGGTGTAGATGACGATGCGCCGGGCGACGACCTCGGGTGAGGCCACGACCGGCAGCATCGGGACGCCGGCGGCAGCGTAGTCGTCGCGGAACCGCATGCCGAGCGCCCAGAAGTGCGGCGGGGTCCAGAAGAAGATCACCAGAAACAGCGTCGCGGCCGCCCACGAGACCGTGCCGGTCACCGTCGACCAGCCGATCAACACCGGCATGCAGCCGGCGGCCCCGCCCCAGACGATGTTCTGCGGCGTACGCCGCTTCAGGCCGAGCGAGTAGACGAAAACGTAGAAGAGGATCGCCGCGTCGGCGAGTGCCGCCGACAGGACGTTGGTCGTCAGGGCGAGCCACACCGTGGCGAGCACGCCGAGCGTCACGCCGAAGGCAAGCGCGTTGCGCGGCGGAACGAGATGGCGGGCCAACGGACGACGCTCGGTACGGCGCATCAGCTGGTCGATGTCGCGGTCGATGTAGCAGTTGAGCGCGTTGGCACTGCCCGCGGCGAGCGCGCCACCGAGCAGCGTCGCACCGACGGTCGTCCAGGACGGCAGCCCGCGGGCGGCGAGCATCATCGTCGGGACGGTGGTGACCAGCAGCAGTTCGATGATCCGCGGCTTGGTCAGGGCCAGATAGGCCCGAAGTACCGAGCCGACCGTGCGCTGCGGTGGCAACGACCCCGCATAGGCGGTCACCCGGTGCCCCTCATCGCGGTGCTGCCTGTGACGGCGGGGCGGGACACGGGAACGGCACCTCATGGACTCGGTGGTTGACCCGATCACTGTAATCCGGGCAACCGACCCTCCGGGGTGCGGGTCGGGGCTGCACGACCCGTCGACCGGCGCGCCGGATTGGGAGGTTTCGTCCACAGCCCGGACGGCAAACAAGACGGCAACAGGGAGGTGCAGGCACTCGGGCCGTCGGAGGGCGACGGGACTAGGGTGGTAGGTGATCATCACGCACGGTCCTTGAGGGCCTCCGACCCCCTCGGGACCGTCCCGTCACCGCAAGGGAGCGCGACCGCGTGGCCACGAAATCCGACAAGCACGAGACCATCCTTCCCCGCGACTGGGACGACATCGACCGCAAGGCCATCGACACGATCCGGCTCCTCGCGATGGATGCCGTGCAGAAGGCCGGCAACGGCCATCCCGGCACCGCGATGAGCCTGGCGCCCGCGGCATACCTGCTGTTCCAGAAGATCATGCGCCACGATCCGACCGACGCGTCGTGGCCCGGCCGGGACCGGTTCGTGCTGTCGTGCGGGCACTCGAGCCTGACGCTGTACATCCAGCTCTACCTCTCCGGCTACGGGCTCGAGCTCGACGACCTCAAGTCTCTGCGCACCTGGGGGTCGTTGACGCCGGGGCACCCCGAGCACGGCCACACGGTGGGCGTCGAGACCACGACCGGACCGCTCGGCCAGGGTGTGGGCAACGCCGTGGGCATGGCGATGGCCGCCCGGCGTGAGCGCGGGCTGTTCGACCCGGACGCCGCGCCCGGCGAGAGCCCGTTCGACCACCACATCTACTGCATCGCCTCCGACGGCGACCTCGAGGAGGGCGTGTCCGGAGAGGCCAGCTCGCTCGCCGGCCACCAGCAGCTCGGCAACCTGACGTTGCTCTATGACGACAACCACATTTCGATCGAGGACGACACCAACATCGCGTTCAGCGAGGACGTCCTGCGTCGTTACGCTGCTTACGGCTGGCACACCCAGCACGTCGACTTCCTGCTCGACGACGGCGCCTACGTGGAGAACATCGCGGCGCTCGAACGCGCCTACGCCGCCGCCCGGCGCGAGACCAGCCGCCCGTCGATCATCAAGCTCCGGACCATCATCGCCTGGCCGGCACCCAACAAGCAGAACACCGGGAAGGCGCACGGATCGGCACTCGGCGCCGACGAGGTGGCCGCCACCAAGAAGGTCATGGGCTACGACCCGCAGAAGTCCTTCGACGTCGACCCGGAGGTGCTGACCCACGCCCGCAAAGTCGTCGACCGCGGGCGGGCGGCGCACGCCGACTGGCAGCCGAAGTTCGACGAGTGGGCCAAGGCCAACCCCGACCGCTTCGCGCTCTTCGATCGGATGGCCACCCGGACGCTGCCGGAGGGCTGGGCCGACCTGCTGCCCACCTTCCCGCCCGACGACAAGGGGATCGCCACCCGCAAGGCGTCCAACGCGGTCCTCGACTCCCTCATCCCGGTGCCCGAGATCTGGGGCGGCTCGGCGGATCTCGCCGAGTCCAACAACACCACGATGAAGGGCGAGCCGTCGTTCGTCCCGTCCGAACACCAGACCAAGGAGTTCCCGGGCGGTCCTTACGGCCGCACGCTGCACTTCGGCATCCGCGAGCACTCCATGGGCTCCATCCTCAACGGGATCGTGCTGCACGGAGGCACCCGGCCCTATGGCGGCACGTTCCTCGTCTTCAGTGACTACATGCGCCCGGCGGTGCGCCTCGCCGCGCTGATGCAGCTGCCGGTCACCTACGTCTGGACCCACGACTCGATCGGCCTCGGCGAGGACGGGCCGACGCACCAGCCGGTGGAGCAGCTGGCGGCGCTGCGGGCGATCCCCGGGCTGGACGTGGTCCGGCCGGGCGACGCGAACGAGACGAGCGTGGCCTGGCGGACCGTGCTCGAGCACACCGACCGGCCGGCCGGCCTGTGCCTGACCCGGCAGAACATCCCGGTCTTCGACCGCGAGGCCTACGCCTCCGCGGAGGGGACCGCGAAGGGCGGTTACGTACTCGCCGAGGCGGGGCACGGCACCGCGCAGGTGATCTTGATCGCCACCGGTTCCGAGGTCGGCCTCGCGGTCGAGGCGCGGAAGAGGCTCGAGGCAGACGGTGTTGCGACCCGTGTGGTCTCCATGCCGTGCGTCGAGTGGTTCCGTGAGCAGCCCCCGGCATATCAGCAGCAGGTGCTCCCACCCGCCGTCAAGGCTCGGGTGAGCATCGAGGCCGCCGTGGCGCAGGGGTGGCGGGACTTCGTCGGCGATGCCGGCGAGATCGTCAGCCTGGAGCATTACGGCGCCAGCGCGGCATATACGGCGTTGTTCGAACAGTTCGGCTTCACCCCGGACCGGGTCGTCGCGGCCGCACACGCCAGCCTCGAGAAGGTCGGCGCCATCACCGGAACGACCACCGGCACCTGACCGCTGTCACCACCACCCGCAACGGGAGGCACCATGAGCGACCATCTCGCCGATCTCTCCGCCCAAGGCGTAGCGATCTGGCTCGACGACCTGTCACGGGAGCGACTGACGACCGGCAACCTGGCCGCGTTGTCCAAGGACAAGCACGTCGTCGGCGTGACCACCAACCCGACGATCTTCGCGAAGGCCCTGGAGAAGGGCGACGCCTACAACGAGCAGCTGAAGGACCTCGCGCTGCGCGGGGTCGAGGTCGAGGAAGCGTCCCGGGCGATCACCGCCTACGACGTCCGCTGGGCCTGCGACGTGCTCCGCCCGGCATACGACGCCAGCGACGGCCGCGACGGCCGGGTGTCGATCGAGGTCGACCCGCGCATCGCGCACGACTCCGACGCGACGGCCGCCGAGGCCAAGGCGCTGTGGTGGGCCGTCGACCGGCCCAACCTCTTCATCAAGATCCCGGCCACCCGCGAGGGCGTCCCCGCCATCACCCAGACGCTGGCCGAGGGGATCAGCGTCAACGTGACCTTGATCTTCTCCCTCGCCCGCTACGACGAGGTGATGGACGCCTTCCTCGCCGGGATGGAGCAAGCAAAGGCCGCCGGCCACGATCTGTCGTCGATGGCGTCCGTCGCCTCGTTCTTCGTGTCCCGGGTGGACACCGAGGTCGACGCCCGGCTGGACAAGCTCGGCAGCGCGGAGGCGAAGAAGCTGCGGGGCACGGCGGCGATCGCCAACGCGCGGCTCGCCTACCAGCACTTCGAGCGCATGCTCGCCTCCGACCGCTGGAAGGCCCTGGCCGCGGCCGGCGCGAAGACCCAGCGTCCGCTGTGGGCGTCGACCGGTGTGAAGGACCCGAGCTACGACGACACCCGTTACGTCGTCGAGCTGGTCGCCCCCGACGTGGTGAACACGATGCCCGA
>DASXJE010000030.1 GCA_036497565.1 Mycobacteriales bacterium | reverse complement strand
CACCGGTTCGCAGCCCTCACCACAGCGCACGTCGCCGACGCCTGCATACGCGCCCGAGTCCCAGTGCGTTGTGCTTCTGCGCTCGTGCGTGCTGTGGTGCCTGACAGCCGCGTGGCCGGGCGTGTCTGTCCCGTGAAGCATGCCGGCAGCGTCGATGCCTTCCTGGAGGCATTCGAAATCGCAGCACCGGGTGACGTGCTGGTCGTCGACAACGGCGGGCGGCTGGATGAAGCGTGCGTCGGTGACCTGGTGGCTCTGGAGGCTCAGGCAGCCGGTGTGGAAGGGATGGTGATCTGGGGGCTGCATCGCGACACCGCCGACATGCGAGCGATCGGACTGCCGGTCTTCAGCCTGGGAGCGATCCCCACCGGCCCCCTCCGGCTCGACGCCCGTGCGCATGACGCCCTGGAGTCCGCCGTCGTCGGAGACTGGGCCGTGAGCCGCGCGGATCTGGTTCTCGGCGACGATGATGGCGTGCTCTTCCTACCCGGCCTGCAGGCCGAGGAGATCTTCACGCTGGCCGAGACGATCCGCGATACCGAGCGGCGCCAGGCCGAACGGATCCGGGCAGGTGCCTCACTACGCAGCCAGGTACAGTTCCGCGCCTACCTTGCCAAACGCGAGAACACGCCCTCCCTGACTTTCCGCGAGCATCTGCGCACGGTGGGCGGGGCCATAGAGGAATAACCTGTTCTTCAGCCGTTCATGGCACTCCCTGCTGTGGCGCGGGGTGGAGAAGGCCCGGCACGGCGTCAACCCACTGGCGATGGCCGGGGTCGCTGGTCATTCGACGACCGCGCCTCCTAGCCGTAGCCCGCAACTATGTGCCGTACAGCCATCCGCGGGTGGTCTCCGCCGCGATGAGCCAGGCCGCAGCGGCGGCCGCGAACCCCGGCCCGGATGCGCGGCGGATCGGGGCTGTCTCGACCGGATCCATTCGGCGTCGATGCTCGGCTTCGCGATGTGTGACCGAACCCGTCGTCGTGCCGGGCTCGTGACGTCGTCGTCGCTGCGACGTTCTCCGAGGCGGCCTCCTGTTCGGGCATCGACGATCCGGCCGGCAAACCACCCAACGTCGCGACATGGTCCTTCGCATGTGCGTAGATTTCTGCACACCGGCACGAAACGCACCGCGCGGTCAGAAGTCCTTCCCTTGGCGGGGGATTCACGCCATGATCCTGAGTAGTCGGGAGGGGGGTCGCGATGCGGAACGCGTTGCGGGGAGCACGACGGTGACACAGTCTGCGGGCCGCCCGCCGCGCGCGGATCTTCGTTTTGACGAAACGCTTGCACAGGCGCAATGGACGAGTAAAGACGTCATTGGTCTTTGTCTGGACTCCCGGCGTTCTCGTGGTCTGCAGTTCGATCGTTGGTCGAGCTGATGACGGCACCGGAAGAGCCGCCCGGGCAGCAGGCACCGGCGGCCGCGGGCACGTCCCGGCTGCTGGGTGCTGTTGGCGGCGCCGTACAGCAGGTCCCCAGCGCACCGATCCTCATCGTCCTCCCGCCGGATGGCGGCGGGGTCTTGGGGCAGGGTCCACCGGATGGCGGCGGGGTGGTCGGGCAGGGGCCGCCGGACGGTGGTGGGGTAGCACAGCCGGCGCCGACTGAACCTGCGGCGCCCACGCCGGTCGTGCCGCTCGCTGCCGGCGAGGCGGCGGGGCAGGTTGTGCTCGACGCCGCCCGGCTGACCGAGCTGTTTCAGGTGGCGCTCGCGGCGGTGGTTCCCGCGATCGACGGGACACCGCCCACCGAGGTCGTCTGGTATGACGCTGACAGCGAGGTGTTGGTGCATCTGGACCGGACCCGCGTGGTCGTGCAGCCGGGTTTGGTGCTCGTTGCGATGACTTTGGAGTCGACCCAGACGGGGTCTGGGGAGCTGCTCGTGCCGTTCGCCGTGGGCGCGCCGGGCACGCCCGCCGGGATGGTCGCGGTGACCGAGCCCCGACCGAGAGGTCCCGCGGCCTTGGCCGACCGGTGGGGCGATGCGGTGACCGCAGCGGCGTACCGGGCGCTGCTCGACGTCAGCCACGCCGTGTCGCTGCTCACCGGTGTCGACGAGGCCGGCGCCCGGCTGATCCCGGGCGCGCTGCTGGTCGACGCGGCGACGGTGCAGGTGGTGCCGCAGGCCCGGCACGCCTCAGACCAGGTGCCGGGGCGGTGATGCGGTGACGGTCGACCACGACGCGTTCGAGGATGTCGCCGATCTCGCGACCGCATTGGGGTTCCTCGACGCCACCGGACAGGTGGACACGGGCTGGTTCTCCGATCCGTCCACCCGGATGGGCGGCGTGCTGCGCGATCCGCGGCAGCGGGCCGCGCTGGTCCGCTTCGTGCAGGACCTCATGGCCGACGCCGGACCGTCGACCGCGGGTCTGCCCGGTGGGAGTTGGCTGCCGCTGTTGCAACTCACCGAAGCCGCCCACCTGTCGTTGGTGTTGGGGACGAGCACCGAGGGCGTCGTCGTCTCGGTGGGATTGCAGATCTCCGCCGCGACTCCCGGCTCGACGCATGCCGCGGCGACACTGCTGCTCCCGCTGCTGCGGGTGCCGACCGCGTCCGGCGGGCCGGTGCACTTCCTTCCCGGGTCGACCGATGCTGCCGACCACGACGACGCGACCGCGCTGATCACCGGCACGGTGACCGTCGGCGATCCGGCGTTGCGCGACGTCAGCCTCACCGCGAAGGTGCCGATGACCGCCGGCGGCGTTCCTTCGCTGGGCGTCTCCCTGCACGGCCTGACGCTGCCGGGTACGACGGCCCCGGTCGACTTGGCGCTGGACACCGGCGGCAGCCTCGGCGGCCAGTTGTCCCACCTGCTCACCACGTTGGTGCAGGCTGAAGCCGCCGGGGCGAGCGGTGCGGTGCGCGAACTGCTGGGCCTGGCTGGACTGCTCCCGGGCGACGGTGCGGTTCCGCCGCTGCCGGTGGGCGATCTGCTTGTCGGTGGCTTGCCCGCTCTCGTCGACTGGCTGAAGGCGCTAGCGCACAACCCGCAGGCGATCCACGACTGGCTGGCCCACGTCGCCACGCTGGTCGGTGGCACGGTGTCGGCGACGGCGCCGTACGCCGTCTCGCTCGCGGTCGGCCGCGCGCAGCTCGCGGTGACTCTCGATGTCGGTTCCGATGACACCGGCGGCTTCGTGCTTTCCCCGGGCATCGCCGTGTCGGTTGCGACGGCGGGCTCCCCGCCGCTGTCGATCGGTGTTGACGTCGTGTTGCTGAGGGCGGAGCTGGGTCATACCCCGTCGGTCCGGGCCTTGCCGCATCTCGAGCTGTCGGCCCGCTACGGCGCGGATACCGGCTCGCTCGTCACGATCAGCGGCCCGCCGTATGTGCAGGTCGGTGCGCTGCGGGCCGGGCTCGCCCTCGACGGCGACCGCCGGCCGGTGCTCGTGCTGGCCGCCGAGCGGGTCGACGTCGGGACCGACCAGCCGACCGCGCATCATCACGTCGTCCTGGACCTGACCTCACCGGACGCCCTCGCCGAGGTCGGCGAGGAGGCGGTGGCCGGAATTCTCGGTGGCCTCGGCCCGGCCGGTACCGCCGTGAACGTGCTGCTCGGCTTCGACCCGCCGCCCTCGCACGCCACCGACCCGGCCTGGCCGACGGTGTCGCTGCCGGCTCTGGTGACCGACCCGATCGGCGCGGTCGCGGCCTACCACCGCGACGTGCTCGCGCTCGGCGGCACCGGTTACGCCGACCTGCTCGCGGTTATTCCGGCGATCGCCGGCCGGACGGCGACGATCGACGGTGCGGGCACGGACGACGCGCCGTGGTCGGTGCCGCTGGTAGGCGGCGTGGCGATCGCGGTGTCGGCGAACGCCGGCGTGCTGCACGTGGCTCTGCGGTGGGCGCCGACTCTGCCGGCGTTGGGGTCCGGCGGTCCGGTCCCCGGCTTCGCCGTGTCGGTCGGGCTGCTCGGCCTGGCGTTGCCGCCGGCCGGCGCGACCGGCACCCCGCTGCCGGTATCGGTCACGGCGCTGCCCGGTGTCGGTGTCGAGGTGTCGCTGCGTGGACCGGGCGGCGCCCCCTTCGCCGCGGGCGACGCGGGGCTCGTTCTCGCCGTACCTGCGGCGATTGCGGCACTCACCTGGGCGCCCGCCGACGGACTGCGCATCGACGTCGGCCTGCCGGCGGCGACCATCACCGTCGACGGGACGACGTCCGCGCTGCCGGTGCCGGCGCTCGTCGGCGGTCGGCTGGCGCTGCCCACCGACGTGCCGTGGCCGCTACTGGAGGCACTGCTGGCGCACGCCCTGCGCGCGGCGCGTCCCGCCTGGGTGCAGGGGCTGCCCGATCTGCTGCACCTGGGCGGCCCCGGCGGCGGCCTCGCCGCGCACCTGCCCGGCGGGCTGGCCGCATTCGCCACCGACCCGATCGGCGCGGTGAAGACGATCCTGGCGTCGGTCGTGACCGGAGCCGACGGGGCTGCGGCGTTGCGTGCGCTCGCCACCCGGCTCGGCGAGCTCGCCGGTTCGCCCGGTGCGGTGACGGTCGGGGGCCAGGGTCGCCCGGACGACCCGTTCGTTGTCGAGGTCGACACCGGTGCCGGCACGGCACCGGTCGCCGGGGCCGTGGAGGCGGCGGTGTGGCTCGACCCGGCCGGACCGCCGGTTGACGTGGCGGCGGTCACCGCTGTCGTGCAGCCGGCGGCGCTGACGGCATGGCTGGATGGCACGGCCGGTGCCACGCCGCTGGACATGGCGAGCGTCGCGGGTCTGTTGAGTACGGCCGCGGCGACGGCCGGCGGGCCGCTCGCCGGCCTGCTGTCCGGCCGGGACGCGATCGGAGCGGGATTGTCAGCGCTCGCGGCCCGGTTGAGCGGCGGCGACGGGCTGCTGCCCGCGGCCCTTCCTGACCTGCCGGCAGCCACCGCCTCGACTTTGGCCGGGGTCTCCCACGCCCAACTGTCGGCGCGGACCGATCTCGCCGCTTTGCTCGGCGGGGCGCTGGATTCGTCGGTGACCGTCTATGTGACGGGTCCATTCACCCCGCCGTGGCCCGGGATGGACGGGCACACCGTCGATCTGACCGCCCCCGGGCTCGCGGCGACGGCGTTCGATGTCACCGGACCGGCGACGACGGACGGCCCGTGGCACGTCCGTTTGCCGGGCCGGGCGGCGTGCGGCGGGGCCGATGCGGATGCGCAGCTCGCCGCCCAGGCGGCCCGGCTCGCGCGGGTGGTTGACGCGGTCGGGGGACGGCACCCGGGCGCGGTCGTGCTGGTCGCGCATGGCGCGGTCGGTCAGGCGGCCCGGCTCGTCGCGGGCGCGGACGCTGCGGTGGAGAAGCTGGTGCTGCTCGGCGTACCGGGTCAGCCGGTGGACGTCGACCTGCTCGACGTCGGCCCGGGCGCGGACGCCTTCCAGTTGCTGCGGCGGTTGCTGCCGGCGGCCGACCCGGGCCGCCCGGACAGCGCCGACGTCGCCGCGGGCCGGGACTTGCTCGACACCCTCGGACAGGTCTATGCCAGCG
>DASXJE010000029.1 GCA_036497565.1 Mycobacteriales bacterium | reverse complement strand
TCGGTCCTGAGCCGGAGCCGCCGTCGCGGGGCGACGGGGCCACGCGCGGCGGCGATGAGTTCGGTATCGGTCAGGGACTCGGTCGGGGTGGTGGTCACGAGCCTCCCTCGCGATGGCGTGCCTGCGACTTACCCGCTCGGGCGGTGCCGTAATCCGAGCGCCATGTGGGTCAAAGCATGTGGGTCAATGGATTGTGGCACCCGGGCTACCGGAAGGCCATGGCACGGCGACCATGAATGTGCGGTGTGGTCGGCCCGCTACCCTTTCGCGTCATGGATCCGCGTACCGGTCTGCCCGTCGTCGGGATGATCGGTGCCGGGCAACTCGCCCGGATGACCCACCAGGCGGCGATCTCCCTCGGGCAGTCGCTGCGCATCCTCGCCGCCTCGCCGCAGGACGGTGCCGCGGTGGTCGCCGCCGATGTCGTGATCGGGGATCACACGTCCTACGACGACCTCGCCGCCTTCGCGGCCGGGTGCGACGTGGTCACCTTCGATCACGAGCACGTGGCCAACGAGCACGTCGCCGCCCTGGCCGAGGCCGGCCATCGCGTCGCACCCGGTGCGGCGGCCCTGATCTGCGCCCAGGACAAGCAGGTGATGCGCGAAAGGCTCGCCGATCTCGGCGTACCCGTGCCGCGTTGGGCGCCGGTGCGCGAGCGGTCCGACCTTCAGGACTTCGCCGACCGGGTGGGTACGCCATTCGTCCTCAAGGCCAGCCGCGGCGGTTACGACGGCAAAGGGGTCTGGACCGTGCCGTCGGTCGACCAGGCCGACGCCGTGCTGGAGTCGGGTGTCCCGCTGATCGTCGAGGAGCGCGTGCCGATCGTGCGCGAGCTCGCCGCGGTCGTCGCGCGGTCGCCGTTCGGTCAGGGCGCCGCCTGGCCGGTCGTGCAGACCGTGCAGGACGACGGGATCTGCGTCGAGGTGCTGGCCCCCGCACCGGACCTGTCCGAGGAGCTCTCCGCGCAGGCGCAGACGCTCGCTCTCACCGTGGCCGCAAAGCTCGGTGTGGTCGGCGTTCTCGCCGTCGAGCTGTTCGAGACCGCGGACGGGCTGGTCGTCAACGAGTTGGCCATGCGTCCGCACAACTCCGGGCACTGGAGCATCGAGGGCTCGCGGACGTCGCAGTTCGAGCAACACCTGCGTGCGGTGCTGGACTACCCGCTCGGTGCCACGGAGATGACCGCACCGGCGGTGGCGATGGCCAATCTGCTCGGCGGTCCGGCGGAGGGCCCCGCCATCGACGAGCGGGTGCACCACCTGATGGCCCACTGGCCGGACGTGAAGCTGCACCTCTACGGCAAGACCGTGCGACCGGGCCGCAAGATCGGGCACGTCACCGCACTGGGCGACGACCCGGAGCGGGTCCGGGCCCGCGCGCTGGCCGCCGCGCACTGGCTCCGCTACGGCACGGAGGCATCCTCGTGACGACGTCCTCGGAACCGTCCCCGCAGGTCGGCGTCGTGATGGGCAGCGACTCCGACTGGCCGGTGATGTCCGGCGCGGTCGATGCGTTGGCCGAGTTCGCGGTGCCGACCGAGGTGCGGGTGGTCTCGGCGCACCGTACGCCGCGGGAGATGCTCGACTACGCGACCTCCGCTGCCGACCGCGGCCTGCGGGTGATCATCGCCGGTGCCGGCGGAGCGGCGCACCTGCCGGGCATGATCGCGGCGGCGACCCCGCTGCCGGTGGTCGGCGTACCCGTGCCGCTGGCGCACCTTTCCGGCCTCGACTCGTTGCTGTCGATCGTGCAGATGCCGGCCGGCGTGCCGGTGGCGACGGTGTCGGTCGGCGGAGCGCGCAACGCGGGGCTGCTCGCCGTACGCATCCTGGCCGCCGGCGACGATCGGCTGCGGGCCGCGATGGCCGACTTCCAGGAGGCGCTCCGCCAGACCGCGCTGGACAAGAACGTCGCGCTGCAGTCCCGCCTCACCGACCGCTGAGCCCGAGGCCCGGACTCCCGGACAAAACCCACTAGTAGTGGGTTTTGGTCCACGACACGCCGTACGACGTGTCCATAAGCCACTAGTAGTGGGTTTTGTCCAGAGTGCCGAGGTCCAGGCCGGCACAGACTCAGGGGCGGCCTAGGGCGCGGTAGGTCCAGCCGGCGGCCCGCCAGCGCACCGGGTCGAGGGCGTTGCGGCCGTCGACGATGTTGCGCCGCGCGACCAGGTCGCCGATGCGGGCCGGGTCCATCTCACGGAACTCGGTCCACTCGGTGAGCATGAGGACGAGTTCGGAGTCCCGGGCCGCCTCGTCGACGGAGTCGGCGTACTCGAGGTCGGGGTAGTCGCGCCGGGCGTTGTCGTTGGCCGCCGGGTCATAGACGACGACCCGCGCTCCCTGCCGGTGTATGGCGGCGGCGACGTCGAGAGCGGGCGAGTCGCGGATGTCGTCGGAGTTGGGCTTGAACGCCGCACCCAGCAAAGTGACCCGGGCGCCGCGGAACGAGCCGTCGAGCACCTCTCGCGCCAGATCGACGGTGCGCGACCGCCGGCGCTTGTTGATCGCGTCGACGTCGGTGAGGAAGGTCAGCGCCTGGTCGGCCCCGAGTTCGCCCGCCCGGGCCATGAACGCCCGGATGTCCTTGGGCAGGCAGCCCCCACCGAAGCCGAGGCCGGGCTGCAGGAACCGGGGTCCGATCCGTGCGTCGTAGCCGAGCGCCTCGGACAGCTGCGTGACGTCGGCGTGGGCGACCTCGCACACCTCGGCCATCGCGTTGATGAACGAGATCTTGGTGGCCAGGAAGGAGTTCGCGGCGACCTTGACCAGTTCGGCGGTCGCGTAGTCGGTGACGACCACCGGGCAGCCGGCCTCGATGATCGCGGCGTACGCCGACCGCAGCCGCTCCTCGGCCCACTCCGAGGTGACGCCGAAGACCAGCCGGTCGGGGTGCAAGGTGTCGGTGACCGCGAGCCCTTCGCGAAGGAACTCCGGGTTCCACGCGAGCTCCACGTCGGCGCCGGCCGGGGCGGTCCGGTGCAGGCGCGTGCGGAGCCGGGCCGACGTACCGGTCGGCACCGTCGACTTGCCGACGACCAATGACCGGCGGCGCAGATGCGGCGCCAGGGCGTCGACGGCGGCGTCGACCTGGGACAGGTCCGCGGCATTTTCCCGACCCTGCGGGGTCCCGACGCAGACGAAATGCATGTCCGCCGCCTCCGCCGCCTCCGCGAAGGATGTCGTGAATCGCAGCCGGCCGGTGTCGAGGTTCTTGCGCAGTAGTTCGGGGAGGCCGGGCTCGAAGAACGGCACCTCGCCGGCCGCGAGCTGGGCGATCTTCCGCGCATCGACGTCGACGCCGATCACCTCGTGGCCGAGCTCGGTCATGCAGACCGCATGGGTCGCGCCGAGGTAGCCGGTGCCGATGACCGACATCCGGACACGGTCGGGCTCAGGGGTGGTCACAGGGGGGCTCCAGAGATGGTCGGCTCGCAAAAGCGTAGGACAGCCGCTCGGCGGATCGCGGCACCGGGCGGGGCTAGGGTCGTCGCTGTGCCTGACACCACCGCGCCCGACCTCACCCTGGCCGCGGTGCGATCCGCCGCCGACTACTTCCAGAGCTGGCTCGGTTTCCGGCAGACCTTCCTGCGGGTGCCCGGCGTGCAGGCTGCGCTGTGGTACGACGACGGCGTCGTCATGTCCTCGGCGTACGGCCTGGCCGACGCCGAAGCCGGCACGGCACTGACGTCCTCGCACCTGTTCCGGATCGCCTCGCACTCGAAGATGTTCACCGCCACCGCGGTCATGGGCCTGGTCGAGGACGGCCGGCTCCGGCTCGACGACGCGCTCGCCTCCCGCCTCGGGTGGCTGGCCGGTACGCCGGTCGGCGACCGCACCGTCGGCGAACTGCTCGCCCACGGCGGTGGCGTCATCCGCGACGGACAGGACGGCGATTTCTGGCAGCTGGACCGGGCGTTCCCGGACGAGGCGGCGCTGCGCGCGGTCGTCGCCGACGGCGCCGAGATCCTGCCGGCCAACCAGCAGTTCAAGTACTCCAACATCGGATTCGGCCTGCTCGGGCTCGTCGTCGAGGCGGTCACCGGCACCAGCTACGCCGAGTTCCTGCAGAAGGCCGTGGTCGACCGGCTGGGCCTGACCCACACCGGCCCCGAATTCGACCCGGCCCGCAGCGGGGAGTACGCCGCCGGATACTCCGCGCTCTCCTACGCCGACCGCCGGCTCCCGGTGGATCACGTCGACACCGGCGCGCTGGCCTCGGCGACCGGGTTCTTCAGCACCGCCGACGACCTGTGCCGCTTCACCTCGGCGCATTTCCTCGGCGACGACCGGCTGCTCAGCGACCGGTCCAAGCGGATCCTGCAGCGCACGGAGTGGAAGGTCGAGGGCGCCGACTCCGACTACGCACTCGGGTTCGCGGTCCGTGAGGTCGGCGGCCGCCGCCTGGTCGGACACGGCGGGGGATATCCGGGGCACGCCACCTGCACCCTCTTCGATCCGCGGGCCCGGCTCGCGGTCAGCGTGCTCACCAACGCCATCGACGGGCCGTCCCTGTCCCTGGCGAAGGCCGCGGTCCGGCTGACCGACATCGCCGCCGCCCACCCCGACCCGCCGGACGGCATCGATGCCGCTTCCCTGGACCGGCTGTGCGGTCGCTACGCCAACTTGTGGGGGGTGACCGACATCGCCCGGCTCGGCGGCCGGCTCTACGCCATCGGGCCGACGGCCGACGACCCGGCCGAGGAGCCCACCGAACTCGAGCTGACCGGGCCGACGACCGTGCGCATCAGCCACGACAGCGGTTACGGCTCGGCCGGCGAAACGTTGCAGTTCGACGTTGCCGACGACGGCACGGTCCGCGTCATCCGGGGCGGGATGAGCTGGCACCCGTTCGAGCGGTTCCAGGCCGCGGTGGCGGAGACCGATCGGGTGCGGGTCGGCACGCCGATCCGCCCTTAGATCCGCCGGCTGCCGCCGGTCAGGGCCTCAGTCGAGCAGGTCGCCGGCGTGTGGCAGCCGGCCGGCGGTCCGCATCCGGCGCAGTACGGCGTTCATCCCGGGGCGGCCGCGTAGCTCGGCCAGCGCGGATCGGGCGGCCGGCAGGTCGCCGCGGTGGGCGGCGTCGAGCGCGACGTAGAGCCCCCGCATCCCGCCGGGGGCCCGTCCGCCCAGCGTCACCCAGTCACCCTGCTCGTAGGCCCGCTGAAGCTCGAACAGGCGGCGCAGCTCGGCCACCGGCTCCGCCGCGTCGTCGACCCGCAGGTCCACCGGCACCGCGTCCCACGGCCGATCGGTGGGCTCGTCGGCGACCACCAGGAGCGCGGCCGACTGCCGACCCCGGACGTCACCACCTGCGTCCTCGGCGGCCGCCAGTGCGACGAGCAGCCGGTCGGCCAGCTCCCCGTCGGCCGCCACGAAGGCCTCGGCCATCGTCGGGATGACCGAGCGCGAGGCCAGCATGTTGCCCTGTGCGGCGAAGCCGTCCCCGGTCACGTGCCCGCACGCCGACAGGCACGAGCCTCCGGTCCACGCCGACACCCGGCCGTGCCGGTCGACGAGGGCGACCTGGCGCGCGTCGGCGTCCGTGTCCTCGGCGAGCAACTGGTGCAGCGCCGCCTCCGGCGACGCACCGTCGGCCATCAGGTCCAACCCGCGGGCGCCGTAGGCCCGGTCCGTGTGCGCCTGGGTGGCGATCGCGCCGACCCCGCCCCGCGCCCACGGAACGGAGCGGCCGACGGCGAGGGCGCAGGTCGCCACCGCGACGCCGAGCCGGCCGTCGGCGGCGTCGTGCGCGACCAGCGAGAAGGTCACCCGTCGACCAGCACGCCGATGGTCGCCGGCTGCGCGTCGACGGTGAGTGGCGGGCCGGTGCTGGCCCGCACCTGCTCGACGTCGACCCCCGGAGCGAGCTCCCGCAGCACCAGACCACGGTCGGTGACGTCGAGGACGGCGAGGTCGGTGATGATCCGCTGCACGCAGCCCCGCCCGGTCAACGGCAGCGTGCACTCGTCGACGATCTTGTGCGCGCCGTCCTTCGCAACCTGCTCCATCAGGGCGACGACCCGTTTCGCGCCGTGCACCAGGTCCATAGCGCCGCCCATCCCCTTGATCATCTTTCCGGGGATGGTCCAGTTCGCCAGGTCTCCGCGACCGGACACCTGCATCGCGCCGAGGATTGCGACGTCGATATGGCCGCCACGGATCATGCCGAAGGACGTCGCCGAATCGAAGAACGACCCGCCCGGCAGGATGGTGACGGTCTCCTTGCCCGCGTTGATCAGGTCGGGATCCTCCTCACCGGCGTACGGGTAGGGCCCGACCCCGAGGATCCCGTTCTCGCTCTGCAGGACGACGGTGACGTCGTCGGGGATGTAGTTGGGCACCAGGGTGGGCAGGCCGATACCGAGGTTCGCGTACTGCCCGTCCGCCAGTTCCTGCGCTGCGCGGGCCGCCATCTGGGTGCGGGTGAGTGCCATCAGCCGCCCCCCTCGCTCCCGGCGGCGGCCGGTGCTGCACCGCCGGGTGCGTCGCGGCGGCGGACGGTGTGCCGCTCGATCCGCTTGTTCTGCGTCCCGACCGGGCCGACCACCCGTTGCACGAAGACGCCCGGGGTGTGGACGCTCTCGGGCAGGATTTCACCGGGTTCGACCAGTGTCTCCACCTCCGCGATCGTCAGGGCGCCGGCCATCGCGCAGAGCGGGTTGAAATTGCGGGCCGACTCGTGGAAGACGAGGTTGCCATGCCGGTCGCCCACCGCCGCGCGGACGAGCCCGACGTCGGCCCGAATCGACTCCTCCAGAACGTATTCCTGGTCGCCGTAGACGCGGGTCTCCTTCGCCGGCGACGCGACGAGGACCGACCCGTCCGGCGCGTAGCGCCAAGGCAATCCGCCCTCGGACACCTGGGTGCCCACACCGCCCGGGGTGAAGAACGCCGGAATCCCGCAGCCGCCCGCACGCATCCGTTCGGCGAGCGTCCCCTGCGGGCAGAGCTCCAACTCCAACTCGCCGGAGAGGAACTGGCGGGCGAACTCCTTGTTGTCGCCGACGTAGGAGCTGGTCATCCGGGAGATCCGCTTGTCGTGCAGAAGGATCCCGAGCCCGGCCTTGTCGACGCCGCAGTTGTTGGAGATCAGCCGCAGATCGTCGACACCGGTGTCGTGCAGGGCCGCGATCAGCACATCCGGTACGCCGCACAGCCCGAAGCCTCCGACCGCGATGGTGGCACCCGGGCGGATGTCGGCGACCGCCTCGGCGGCGCTGCGCACGACCTTGTCCATCGGCCTCCCTGTCCGTGATCGCGGGGCAGGCTGTTCTGATCGAGACACTAGCCGCCGGCTAGCGGACGAGGCTGCGCACTCCGTCGACACCGGCGCCGAGGACCGCAGTGACCTGCTCGACCTCGGCCCGGCGGGTCAACGCCGCCGGGTCCGGCGACGCGCAGAGCACCAGCGAGGCCCCTGCCGCCAGCGGTGCGATCAGCCCGTCGCGCCACTCGGCGTAACCGGACCACGCGAGTGTCGAGAGCACCCGGTCACCGGTGGTCAGGCCCCATTCGCCGGCCCGGCGTCGGGCGTCGGCCACCACGTCGGCGCCGGTCTGCACGCCCGGGATGTCGGTGACTGCCGGCGCCGTGTCCTCCACCGGCGGAACTGCGACGAAGTGGTCGCCCTGTCCGGGGACGAGCGCGGCGTAGTCGATCGCTCCCTCCGGTGGCCGGGCGAAGGGCCGGCCCAGCGGGGCGAGAGCGAAGGCGACGACGTCGTCGGGCCCGGCGACGCGCGCCGCCTCGATCCCGGGACCGTCACAGAACACGACCCGGGCGCCTTCGGCACGGCTGCCGACGACAGCGCCGGCCGACCACGCCGCGAGCAGCACCGCCGCCGTCTGCCAGTGCGCGGGCAACCGGACCGCGACCGGCGCGCCGGCCTCGATGTCGAGTTCGTCGCGCAGCAGGTTCGCGGTCTTGGCCACCCAGGTGGCGAGCGTGGTCGCAGAAAGCTCGGTCCGGTCCCCGCTGGCGTCGTCGTAGAACGTGACCAGCGGTCCGGCCGGATCCCGGCCGAGCGCATCGGCGAGCAGCGCGTCGGTGGCGGCCACGGATCAGAGCGGGATACGGCGGGAGTCAGTCACGGTCGGACAGCGTAGCCGTCGACACCGGCTCGGCCGTGGGAGCCGCCGGGTCGGTGGAGTCGACGGCGTCCCGCAGGGCCGCGGCGGCGTCGTGCAGGAAGTCGGTGACCAGGTGGCGGGCATCGGCGTCGGGTGACGTGGCGCCGGCGAGAACCGCGTCGAGTCGGCGGTAGACCGTGGTGACGGCCTCCTGCGCCCGCGGCGTGAGACCGACCAGGACCTTTCGGCGATCGGTGGGGTGGGCTTCGCGCTTGACGAGTTGCGCCCGCTCCAACCGGTCGAGCAGCTCGGTGACCGAAGCGCTGGTCATCCCCACCTTCCGGGCCAGCTCGCTGGGCGTCTGTCGTCCCTCCACCTGCACGATGCCTAGCGCGATCATCTCGGTGGGTCCGATCCCGAGCAGGTCGTGCGCCAGCCGCGCCCGGTACCGCTCGCCGGCCAGCACCAACTCGCGCACTGAGAGTGCCAAGCCGAGATCGCCCTCCATATTTATCAGGTTACCGTGATATCGGGCTGCCGCGCGGCCTAGCATTGCGGGCAAATTGCTCCTACCCGGGGCTTTGCACGCACATGAGGGGGATCTCCATGACCCAGATGGTCAGCGGAATCGACGCGCTGGAGACGGCGATGATCGGGCCGGTGCTCAGCCCTGGTCACGCCGACTACGACGCGGCGCGTTCGCTCTTCAACGGTGACATCGACCGGCATCCGGCCGCGATCGCCCGCTGCCTGTCGGCCGCCGACGTTGCCGCGGCGATCGGGTTCGCGCGCGGTCACGGTCTCGAGCTCTCGGTCCGTGGCGGGGCCCACAACTACAGCGGCGCGGCCGCCGGCGACGGCTGCCTGATGATCGACCTGAGCGGGCTCAACGCGGTCACGGTCGATCCGGCCGCCCGGCGGGCGAAGGTCGGCGGCGGGGCGACGATGGCCGACATGGACTCCGCGACCCAGGCGCACGGCCTCGCCGTACCCGGCGGCGTGATCAGCCACACCGGGGTCGGCGGACTCACCCTCGGCGGCGGGATGGGGTGGCTGACCAACAAGATGGGGTTGACCATCGACAACCTCGAGTCCGTCGAGATCGTGCTCGCCGACGGTCGCATCGTGCGGGCATCCGCCGACGAGCGCCCGCACCTGTTCTGGGCGGTGCGCGGCGGCGGCGGCAACTTCGGCGTCGTTACCGAGTTCGAGTTCCGGCTGCACCCGGTGGGGCCCGAGGTGCATGTGGCGTTGCTCTTCTGGCGGCTTGATCAGGGGGCCGAGGTACTTCGCTTCGCCCGCGACTACCTGCCCACGATGCCCCGGGATTCCGGCGTGATGTTGGCCGCCGGCCTGAGTGCGCCACCTGCGCCGTTCGTGCCGGAGCAGTACCACTTCATGCCGGGCAACGCGATTATCGTGGCCGGGCTGTCCTCCGCGGAGGCGCACGCGGAGTTGGTCGCCCCGATCCGCGACGCGCTGCCGCCGCTGTTCGAGTTCGTCACCCCGATCCCCTACGTCGGGTTGCAGCAGATGCTCGACGACAGCGCGCCCTGGGGGATCTGCGCCTACGAGAAGGCGATCGACCTCGACGAGCTCTCCGACCAGGCGATCGCGGTGATCGCCGGGCAGGCTCCCAAGAAGGCCTCACCGATGTCGTTCATGCCGATGTTCCATCTGGACGGCGCATTCACCGATGTCGGCGAGGATGCGACCGCGTTCGGGGGCTCGCGCCGGCGGCACTTCGTCTGCAACCTCAACGCGGTCGCCCCTACCTCGGCGGAGCTCGAGCCGGACCGTGCGTGGGTGCGGGAGACGTGGGAGGCACTGCGCCCGCACGCCGCCAACGCCGGCAGCTACGTCAACTTCATGGTCGAGTTGGACGCGGACCGGGTGCGGGCGGCGTACGGCCCGGCGAAGTACGACCGGCTCGCGCACCTCAAGGGCGAGTACGACCCGGACAACGTCTTCCACCGCAACGCCAACATCACGCCGGCCTGACGGAGGCCGTGGCCATCGGGGGCGAAGATGACGGACGTCCCGACACCGCAGGCACAGGTCCCGCGCGGCGCCGACCAGCTTGCCGAGCGGCTCCTTGCGGCCGCACTCGGCGCGGTCGACCTCCTGTCGATCTACCTCGGTGACCGACTCGGGTGGTATCGCAGTCTGCTTGCGGATGGCCCGGCGACAGCCGATCAACTCGCGGATCGGACCGGTACGAACGCTCGGTACGCCCGTGAGTGGCTGGAGCAGCAGGCGGTGACCGGTCTCCTGGCTGTCGCCCCGGTTGCCGACAAGGGCTCGGCACCGGTGGGAGAGGACCGGTCCGGACGAATCTTCTCCCTCCCCGCCGCGACGGCCGAGGTGCTGACCGACGAGCGGAGCATGGCCTATCTGGCCCCGATGGCCCGGATATTCGCCGCGGCGGGAGGACAACTGCCCGCCCTCCTCGAGGCGTACCGGACCGGCGGCGGCGTCGCCTGGGCGCAGTACGGCGCGGACGCCCGCGAGTCGCAGGCGGACATGAATCGGCCGTGGTACGAGCGTGCTCTGCACGACGCCCTACACGGCGTGCCCGCAGTCGACCGGCCGTTGCATCGGCCGGGAGCCCGGATCGCCGACGTCGGATGCGGCGCCGGTTGGTCGACGATCGCACTCGCCAGGGCCTATCCGGAGGCGACCATCGACGGCTTCGACATCGATGGACCGTCGGTCGAGCTGGCCCGGGCCAACGCCGCCGGCACCGAGGTCGCGGACCGGGTCGTTGTCCGCGCCGGCGATGCCGCGCAGATTCCTCGGACGTCCTACGACGCGGTGTTCGCCTTCGAGTGCGTGCATGACATGCCACGCCCGGTCGAGGTGTTGACGGCGGCCCGCCGGGCGTTGGCGCCGGGCGGGTCGGTCATCGTGATGGACGAGGCGGTCGCCGAGACCTTCACGGCACCGGGCGACGAGCTCGAACGGCTGATGTATGGGTTCAGCCTGGTGGTGTGTCTTCCGGACGGCATGTCCCACCCGCCCAGCGCGGCTACGGGCACCGTCATGCGGCCGGGCACGCTCGGGGAGTACGCCCGCGCTGCCGGCTTCGCCCGCACCGAGGTGCTGCCGATCCACGACTTCGGCTTCTGGCGCTTCTACCAGCTGAGCGGGTAGGGCGGAGTACGCCGCCGCTCAGTAGACGCAGCTGTTGTCGGCCGCGGTGCGCGGCGGCGGCTGCGACGTCGACGAGCCGGAGCCCGAGGAGCCGGAGCCTGAGGAGCCGCTGCCGGACTGCAGCCCGGAGAAACTCGATCCCAGCACCAGATTCACCGAGGAGCCCAGGGAGTCGTCCTGGGTGAGCTGGGCCCCGGGCACGACCTTGGCCAGGGTGTGGGCGGCCGCGGCCTGCGACGAGCTGTAGCGGATCACGGTCTGCTGGCTGCTGGCGGCGTTTCCGGTGCCGGAGACCTTGAAGCCCATCCCGGCCAGGGCGGTCTTCGTTCTCCCGGCCAGACCGTTGGCGTCCGAGGCGTTGAGCACCTGCACCGACACCTGCGCCCGCGGCACGGTCTTGGTGCTCGTCTTGCTCGACCCGCCGGACTTGCCGCCGACGATCGACGCGAAGAAGCCTGGGAGCTTCGCCTTGTCCAACAGCACGACGTCGCCGGCTCCGGGTATGTATCCGGCCGCATTCGCGATCGGCACGGTCTTGAAGACGACGTTGCCGGCGGCGATGTCGCGGAGCTGGCCGGCCAGCTGCAACGGGTCCAGTTTGTCGTCGGTGGTCAGTGACTTCGAGACGGCGTCGAGCAACTGGTTGAGCTTGATCGGGTTGAGCAGCGTGTCGGCGCTGAGGATCTGGTGCGCCACGGCGCCGAGGAAGGCCTGTTGGCGCTTGATCCGGCCCAGGTCACCGCCGGGGATACCGTGTCGTTGGCGGACGAAGGCCAGCGCCTGGGTGCCTTCGATCTTCTGCTTGCCGGCGGGCAGGTCGATGCCGGAGAAGTGATCTTTCGCGGGCGCCTTCAGACATACCTCGACACCGCCGAGCACCTTGCTGATCTGGTAGAAGCCGAGCAGCCCGACCTCGACGTAGTGGTCGATGTGCAGGCCGGTCAGCAGGCTCACCGTCTTGACCAGCTCGCCGGTGCCGGCCGTGCGCTGCGCGGGCGTCAAGGTGTTGCCGCAGCCGTTTTCGCATGCACCGTCGGCGTACGCCGCGTTGATCTTGTTGCTGCGGAACCCGGGGATGGTCACGTAGGAGTCGCGCGGGAAGGACACCACGGTCGCCTTGCGGCCGTTGGCCGGAATGTGCACCAGCAGGATCGAGTCGGTATTGACGCCGGCGTTGGCCTGCGTGCCGACTTCGGCGAGCTGACCGTTGGTCAGCCCGCCGCGGCTGTCGTTGCCGACCAGCAGGATGTTCTGGTCGTTGCCGTCGACGTCATGGTTCTGCGTCGGGATCGCCCCGCCGCCCAGGTGGGTGATCTGCCCGGAGAACTTCCGGTACAGCCCCCACAGCGTGCCGCTGGCCAGGAGTACCACCACCGAGAGCACCGCGGCGGCCACCTTGAGGTAGAACGATGTGCGGCGCCGGCCGCCGGGCGAGCCGGCCGGCCGGCCGCCCCGCGGCGGGGGAGTGCCGCCGCCCCCTCCATTGCGGCCGCCGCCGCCCCCACCACTGCGTCCGCCGCCGCTACCTCCATTGCGGCTGCCGCCGCTGCCGCCCCGGTCCGGTCCTCGTGGGGGTGCGCCTCCCGACCGAGCGGGGCGCGCGGCGCCGGAGCCCGCGGACCCTCGTCGGGACCGCCCGCCGCCCCGCGGATCGAGCTCTGGGGGCAGCGGGGCGTTGGTGTCGCGCGCTCCGCCGTCCCGCGGATATCTGGGATCGCTCACGGCGCGAGGAGTCTCCTTGCTCGGGGTGCGGACCAGGTCGCGGCCGACGAAGGGGGCCGCTCGGTGGCCGGCCCATGGTCCCGCGGACCGGCTACCAGGGTAGCTGTGGCCCGGCGGAACCAACGACCGTACGGCGTCTGCGAGACTCGGCTCGTCATGCCGGATCAACGTCGGAGGGCCAGGAAATGCACCCGCCCGTCGCGGATGGCGCCCGCTGGCTCGTCACCGGGGCGCACGGCCAGCTCGGCGCGGAGGTCCTCCGGGCGCTGCAGGGTAAAGACGCCGTGGGACTCGCCCGGGACGACCTCGACCTGACCGATCAGGACGCGGTGGAGTCGGCGATCGCCGACCACCGGCCCGATCTCGTCGTCAACACGGCGGCCTACACCGCGGTTGACGCCGCGGAGGACGACGAGGCGGCGGCCTACGCCGTCAACGCGCTCGGTCCCGCCCACCTGGCCGCATCCTGCGCCCGCCACGGCGCTCGCCTGCTGCAGATGTCCACCGACTACGTGTTCCCGGGCGACGCGCGCGAGCCCTACGACGTGGACGCACCGACCGGGCCCCACACGGCGTACGGCCGCACCAAGCTGGCCGGCGAACGGTGGGTGCAGGCGCTGCTCCCGCAGTCGTCGTGGATCGTGCGGACCGCCTGGGTCTACGCCGTCGGCCGGCGCAGTTTCGTGGACACCATGATCCGGCTCGAGCGGGAGCGGGACACCGTCGACGTGGTCGACGATCAGTGCGGCTCGCCGACCTGGGCCAGCGACCTGGCCGCGGCGCTCGTCGCGCTCGGGGGTTCCACCGCCCCCGCCGGCATCCTGCATTGCGTCGGGGGCGGGCAAACCACGTGGTGCGGGCTGGCGCGCGCGGTGTTCGAGGAGGTCGGCGCCGACCCGGCGCGGGTGCGGCCGACCACGACGCAGGCGTCGGCCCGGCCGGCCCGCCGCCCGGCGTACTCGGTGCTCAGCGATCGTTCGTGGCGGACCGCCGGGCTGCCCGCGATGCCGGAGTGGCGGGGGGCGGTGCACGCCGCCCTCGGACGGTAGGCTGTCCCGACAGTTCGCCCGAAATCCCACGAATTCTTGGGGATTCCGGGGGCCCGGAACGGCGTAGGGAGTCCGATGGTGGCGGCATCATCGACGCTGACCGGCGGGCGCGTGGGCGGTGATCGGCCACCCCGGCTGACACCCGCCACCGTCGTGTCGGGGCTGCCCGAACTCCTCGCGGCGGCAGCCGCCGGCTTCGCTATCCCGGCGATGATCCTGCTGCTCGTCGGGCACGTGAGCATGCCGCTCGTGCTCCCGGTCGGCCTGCTCGGTGCCGCGCTGATGGTGGTGCTCTGCGGCGTCGGAGACGCACCGAGATCCCGCCGCTCAGTGCTGATGACGCTGGCCGCCGGCGTGATCGCCCTCGCCTGGCTGGTGGTCAACGCCCACTGGTCGGCGCAGAACGTCTACGCGACGCGGGATCCGGCGACGTACGCCTTGACCGGGCAGTGGCTGGTCCACCATCCGAGCCTGCCCATCCCGACCCAGCCGCAGATCTTCGGCCACGTCCCGGGCCTCGTCACCAAGAGCGCCGGCTTCGGTCCGTCCGGACCCACCCACGTCTACGCCCAGGGCAATCACCTGCTGCCGGTGGTGCTCGCGGTCGCCGGCTGGATCGGCGGCACCGCCGCGTTGCTCAAGATCAACGTGGCGATCGGGGCGGTAGCCCTCTTCGTCGTCTTCGGGCTGGCCCGGCGGATCGCCGGCGAGGGGTTCGCGCTGGCGGCGATGCTCACGCTCGCCGTGTCGATGCCGATGCTGGCGTTCAGCCGGGACACCTACACCGAGCCGATCACCCTTCTCTTCCTGGTCGGCGGTCTGTCGCTGCTGTGGCGGGCCGTCTCGTTGGACCGGCCACGGGACTATCTCGCCGCCGGCCTCGTCCTCGGCTCGGCCGCGTTGGCCCGGATCGACAGCTACGCCGCGCTGTTGCCGATCATCATCGTGATCGCCGTGTTGCTGGCAGTCGCGCCGGTCGGGCGCCGGCGCGCGGCCGCCCTGCGCTGTCTGCTGCTCGCCGTCGGGGTCGGCGTACCGACGTTCCTCGGCTACCGCGACGTGACGACGTTGTCGCTCGGCTACTACCAGACCACCCGGTCCAACATCGTGCTGCTCGGCAAGGCCGGAATCGTGCTTGCGGTGGTCGGAGCGCTGATCGTCGCCGTGACCTGGTCGGTGCCCGCGGTACGCCGGCTCTTCCAACCCGAGCGCCGCAACCGGCTCGCCGTCGCGGCCGGGGTGTTGGTCGTCGCCGCGTTCGCCGTACTCGCCAGCCGGCCGCTGTGGACCACGAGCCGGGGCGGCCTGAACCCCACGCAGGTCGCTCTGCTGCAGAAGGGCCTCCGGCTGCCCGTCGACGGATCCCGCAACTACAGCGAACACGCGTTCCTGTGGATGGGGTGGTACTTCGGCTGGCTCACGGTCGGGCTGGCGGTGATCGGGCTCGCGCTCCTCGTCGTCCGACTGATCCGGTCGGCCGACCTCACGTCGCTCGGTTTCCTCGGTGTGGTCCTGGCGATGAGCGCCCTCTACTTCACCCGCGCCGAGATCTATCCGGACCAGGTCTGGGCGATGCGCCGGTACCTGCCGATCATCATTCCGGGCCTGGTGATCGCCGCGGCGTACGTGATGGCGGTGCTGTGGCAGCGCAAGGGGTGGCTCCGGCCGGTCGCCGTCGGGCTGGCCGTCGCGGGCGTCGCGGTGGCGGCGGCGATCACGTCGCCGATGGAGGGTGTGCGGGCCTACGTGCCGCTGGAAAGCGAGGTCGAGGCGGTCTGCGGAGCCCTCGGTCCCAACGCCGCGGTGATCGAGTCGGACCCGGACGCCAACTCCGGTTACACGCAGACGATGCGGTCGTTCTGCAACGTCCCGTCCGCCGGGCTGGTGAAGCCGTCGCCGCAGGTGCTCGCGACCGCGCGGGCCGCCGCCGCGGCGCACGGGCGGGCGCTCTACGTGCTGACCCAGGACCCGACGACCGTCCCCTTCGTCGGTGCGCCGCGGCGGTTCTTCGACGCCGCCACGGAGAAATGGCCGGAGCGGCTGGTCGACGTGCCGCAGGTGACGAACCGGTTCCACATCACGGTCTGGCTCGGCCGGGTCGAACCGTCCGGCCGGGTGACACCGGTGACGCGGGAGTCCTAGGTCCCGTCGGGTGGCGTCGTTGCGATGACGGCGTACTCCTGCGGCCCGAACACGACCTCGTTGACCCGGTCGAAGGCGGTGTTGACCCCGGCCGCGAGGTCGGCGGCCCAGGCCGGCTTCTCGGGGGCGCTGACGTGCGGCAGGTGATACCCCTCGGCCGGTGAGTAGAACTGCAGCCGTACGTCGCGGTAGCCGGCCGTCTCGCAGAGGAACGACAGCAACGCCGGGTGCAGGGGCATCACATGGGTCGGGTCGAGGATGTAGGAGTTGCCCAGCACGATCAGGGACGCCGGGTTGGGGGTCTCGGCGATGAAGAGCCCACCGGGCTTGAGTTTGCGGACCGCCAGCTCCAGCATCTCGATGAGGATGTCGAGGGGTAGGTGCTCGACGACGTGCGTCGAGATCACCGAGCCGAGCGAGTGGTCCGGCACGCTGCGCAGGTAGTCGCCGACGTAGGCCTCGTGCACGGTCACACCGCGGGCCCGACCCTCGGCCACCATGCCCGGGTCGGGGTCGATGCCGGTGACCTCGACGCCGCGCTGGGCCAGCCGCTCCAGCAGCTCGGCGCGGCCGCAGCCGATGTCGACGACCGGCTGGTGCTCGGACAGCAGGGCGCCGTAGCGCTCGTCGAGCTCCGCCACGACCTGCTCGGGGTCGCCCCGGAACCGCCGCTCGAAGCCGACGTAGTTGAACAGGTTCGACGTCGGGGCAGAGCTGGCCGGTGTCGGTACGGCGTCTCCGGATGCGACGTCCGCGTGGGCGTCGGTGTCAACGTCGGTGTCGGTGTCGGCCGGCGGGCTGATCGTGAGATTGCGCAGCCGGCGTTCCAGGCCGTAGACCGCCTCGCGGAGCTCGGCGAAGCGGGCACCGGCGCCGGCCACGCCGGTGGCCGGCGCGAAGGCCATGCCGAGTTCCTCCACCACGTGTTCGAAGCTGCGGACCTCGCCCTTGAGCAGCTCCAGGTTGATCCGATTGGCCTCGACGTCGGAGCGGACCTCCCGGCGGCCGAGTCGGAGTTCGAGGCTCAGCGGGCGGAATTCGTCGTACAGCGCCGCGATCTCCTCGCGCAGCTCGGCGATCTCGGCCCGGGCGGCGGCGGCCTCGTCCCGGACCACCGGCAGGCCGCCGGCCTCGACGGTGCGCCGGGCGATCTGGTGGAAGCGGGTCCGCGCCTCGGACCTCGCCCGGCGCTTCACGGCGCCGGCGAAGGCCCGTGGTGTGCGCGGGCGGCCGGTGCCCGGTGCCGGTCCGTCCCCGGGGTCCTGCTCCGGGGCGTCGCGCACGATGTGCAGGGGCAGCCGGTCGGTGGCGTCCGACCGCAACGGGGGTGGCAGTGAGGATCCCATCAGCGTCCTTCGTTCGTTGCGTGAGGAAGGCCGGGAAGCGCGGCGACCAGCGATTCGATCCGCCAGCGGGCCGGCGAATCCGGCGGCGTGTCGAGCTCCTCGAGCCGGTCGCGGGCGACCCCGCCGAGCCGGCCGGCCGGGTGCTGCGGCAGGTCGAGGCGGCGCAGCAGCTCGCGGGCCGTCCAGTGCAGGTCGTGCCGGCGCTCCACGAGTTGGCGGCCCTGCCAGGCGATGCGGGCGGACCGGGCGTCGTCGGCAGCGAGATCCAGCGCCGCGGCGTGTCGCCGGTCCGGGTCGGCCACCACGACGACATGTACGCCGTCGACGGCTCCGACCTGCGCCGCCGACCCCGGGTCGGTGACCGTCGGCGAGCCCCAGGCCAGCGCGGTGAGCAGTGCGGGCCCGGTGGCGACGACGGCGGAGGCGGTCGCCGCGGCGGTATCGGCCAGCTCGGGTGGCAGCGGATCAGGCGTTCCGGCGCCGTTCGGATCGCCGACCTGCCAGTACCAGCTCAGCCCGTCGCCGCGGGCGATCACGGTCGCCGGCAGGCCGCGGGCGTGGCGCAGCCGGCGCCGGACGAACGGCAGGATCGGCCGCGTGGGCGCCGCGAGCGGGCGGTCCACCGGCACCAGCAGGGCCGCCGGCCCCGCCAGCGTCGCGACCGCCGGCTGGTCGGTGAGCAGCACGGCGGCGGAGGAGGCCAGATCGGTCTCCAGGTCGGCCGCCCGGCTCACCCAGACCGCATACACCGACCCCGCGGGTGGCCGGGTCGGGTCGGCGTACCAGAGGAAGGTCTGCGGTGCCGGCCCGTCATCGGCCGGGCGCAGTCCGTCGACGAGCCGTACCCGGTCGGCCACCTCCCGCAGCACCCGGCGCAACGCCTCGGGTGGTTCGACCCCGACGAGCAGCCCGAGCCGCGGCAGACTCACCGGACCCCCACCCCGCCCGCAGCCCCCGCCCCAGCCCCACGCCCGTGGACAAAACCCACTAGTAGTGGGTTTTGGACGGCTCGTACGGCGTGTCGTGGACCACAACCCACTAGTAGTGGGTTTTGTCCACGGGGCCGGCGGAGCGGAGGGGCGACGGCGATCACCCGGGTCACCTGCCCAGCAGGCGGTCGATGACCGGACCCCAGGACAGGTCGCTTACCCGTTCCCGGCCGGCCTGACCCAACCGGGCGGCCAGGTCACGGTCGGCGTAGAGCCGGTCGAAGGCCGCGCCGATCTGCTCCGGCGAGCCGTCGGTGACCAGACCGGTGACGCCGTCCTCGACCCACTCCAGGACTCCGCCGGCGTCACCGGCGGTGATGACCGGCTTGCCCGCGAGGAACGCCTGCAACGTGACGTAGCCGTAGTCCTCGTCCATGGGCGCGTAGAGCACCGCGAGTGCCCCGGCGTAGAGGTCGACCAACTCGTCGTCGGGCACGAAGCCGGGAAAGTCGACCCGCTCGGAGACGCGCAGTTCCTTGGCCCGGTTGGTGACCTCGCCGAGCAGTTCGCCACGACCCGCGGCGACCGCGCGTACGCCGCTCGTGGCTCGGGACATCCCCTCGACCACCAGGCCCGGTCGCTTGTTGGCCTCGTAGCGGTTGACGGCGAGGACGTAGTCGCCGAAACGTCCCGGGTGCAGCCGGTCGGACAGCGGCGGTGGGTGGTAGAGCGGGGTGGCGGTCAGGCCGTTGTAGCGGGCCAGTCGGTCGGCGACCACGCCGGAGGTGGCGAACAACCGGGTCGCCTCGCCCAGTGCGATGTTGTCCCACTCGGTCAGCAGCCGCTGGGCCTCCAGCGCGTCGTCGTCGGGGCCGAAGTCCGACCACTCCGCACCGGTTTCGGCACCGTCGTAGGCCCCCCGGTGCTGGTGGAAGAGCCACACCACCTTGCGGGGATGGCGGATGAAGTACGACGGGAAGTTGGTGGCGATGACCAGGTCGGCGTCGAGCGGTACGAGCCGCCACGCCAGCGGGGCGTCGAAGAGGCGGCCCTTCTCCCAGGCCACCGGGATGCGGACCAGCTCGGCACGGTGCCCGGCCGCCTGCAGGGCCGCCACCAGGTTGTCCTGATGCTGCTCGGCTCCGCCGCGCATGAACGGCTTCTGGGCGCCGCAGACGACCACGTCCATTGCGTCGTACCCCTCACTGCCGGTCGGGTCTGGGCATCATAGCCGCCGGGCCTGCCGGGCCGGCCGACCCCGATCCGGGCTCACCCACATGAGGCAACCGCACTCGCCGGTTAGCTCAGCCTCGATGCCGTCACCTACTATCGAGATCGCCGGCCACGATGGTGGCGGTCCTGAAATGCCCTGAAATGCCCGCCGACTGTCCCGACCGGGGCTCGAACGCCGTCACGAACGAGGTCAGACGCCCATGTCAGCCGAGCCGGACACCACAACCTCCTCCTTCCAGTACCTGCACGGCGCGCCGCCCGGCCACGAGTCGGTGACCGTCGGCGAGCTTCCGCTGGAAGAGGTCAACGCGCCGACCCGGTTCTTCGGCGGTTTCTGGACCACCGCGCGCGAGATCTACGCCTTCCGCGAGCTGCTCGGACAGCTGGTCCGCAAGGAGCTCAAGGTCAAGTACAAGGACTCCGTCCTGGGGTTCTTCTGGACCCTGCTCCGGCCGCTGCTGCAGCTGGTCGTCTATTCGGTCGCCATCGGCTACTTCCTCGGTAGCGCCAAGGTAATCCCGAGCTTCGGTGTCTATCTCTTTACCGGCCTGCTCGCCTGGACGCTGTTCACCGACATCATCGGCGGCTGCACCGGCTCGATCGTCGGCAACGCGGGCCTGATCAACAAGGTCTACTTCCCGCGGGAGTTGTTCCCGCTGTCGGTGGTCGGTGCCGCGCTGATCAACTTCTGTCTGCAGGTCACGGTGCTGCTCGCCGCCTATCTGGTCACCTGGACGTGGCCCCGGCCGATCAACCTGCTGTTGATCCCGGTGGCGCTCGTCCTGACCATCCTTTTCGCCACCGCGCTCGGCCTGGTATTGGCCTCCGCCAACGTCTTTCTGCGCGATATGACCTACCTGGTCGAGGTCGGTCTGCTGTTGTGGTTCTGGATGACGCCGATCGTCTATGACTGGACCAAGGTCAAGGACCACCTGGCCGCCAGCCACCACTTCCTCTTCGAGGTCTACATGGCCAACCCGATGACCAACGTGGTGCTGTCCTTCCAGCGCGCGCTGTGGCCGGGTGGGCTCACCCCGAAGGGAGCGCCGTTCTACTACTCGGGCAACCTCTACGGGCGGCTCGGTGTGTTGATCCTCGTCTGCCTCGTGCTGGTGTGGCTGGCGCAGCGGGTCTTCGCCCGTTCGCAAGGTAACTTCGCCCAGGAGCTGTGAGCATGATGCCCGCCACAATCGCCAACACCACCGGCTCGACCGGACGCGGCAGTCCCGTCGTCATCCGGGTCGACGACGTGTCGAAGCGATTCCGGATCCACAAGGACAAGTCGCTCAAGGAGCGGATGGTCAACTTCCGCCGCTCGCGCAAGATGACCGACGAATTCTGGGCGCTGCGCGACGTCTCCTGCGACGTCACCGCCGGCGAGACGCTCGGCCTGATCGGCGCGAACGGCTCGGGCAAGAGCACCCTGCTCAAGATCATCGGCGGCATCCTCACGCCGACGAGCGGCGCGGTGCAGCGCCGCGGCCGGCTCGCCGCGCTGCTCGAACTCGGCGCGGGCTTCCACGGCGACCTCACCGGCCGCGAGAACGTCTACCTCAACGCGTCGATCCTCGGCCTGTCCAAGGTGCAGATCGACAAGTACT
The DNA here is from genome assembly GCA_036497565.1 of Mycobacteriales bacterium. Lineage (NCBI taxonomy): Bacteria > Bacillati > Actinomycetota > Actinomycetes > Mycobacteriales > Mycobacteriales bacterium. The sequence continues at coordinate 18,515 of DASXJE010000029.1, read as the reverse complement.
TCGACCAGATCGTCGACTTCTCCGGCATCGAGCAGTTCATCGACACGCAGGTGAAGTTCTACTCCAGCGGCATGTACGTCCGGCTGGCGTTCGCGGTCGCCGTCCACGTCGACCCCGAGATCCTGCTCGTCGACGAGGTGCTCGCCGTCGGCGACGAGCCCTACCAGCGCAAGTGCATGGAGCAGATCAAGCAGTTCCAGCGCGACGGGCGGACCATCGTCTTCGTCACCCACGGGCTCGACCAGGTCCGGCAGCTCTGCGACCGGGTGATCATGCTCGATCACGGAAAGACCGTGGTGAACGGCTCACCGGTCGAGGCGATCCGCGCCTTCCGCGACAAGTTCGACCAGCAGGACGCGGTCGAGGCACCGACCGAGCACCATGGTCGGCTCGAGATCAGCAACGTCACCGTGACCGACGGCGACGGTACGCCGAAGTCGCGGTTCGAGCCGGGCGAGCCGCTCGGCGTCGAGTTCGAGGTGACCGCGAACGATCCCACCGCCGACTGGATCGCCGGCGTGCTGATCTCCAACCATCTCGACCTCACGGTCTACGGCACCAATACGAAGATCCTGCGCATCCCGCTGGAGCCGATCTCCGGACGCCGGGTCGTCCGCTTCAACTTCGACGAGATACCCATGGTCGAGGGCCACTACTTCATCACGGTCGCCGTCCACCCCGATCTCGGTCCCGAATACCACCGGCTCGACCGGGTCACGTCGTTCAAGGTCTTCACCGACACCATCGGCGACGGGGTGTTGTACATGCGACCGAAGTTCGACGTGCTGCCCGGGGTGAGCGTGGTATGAGCGAGCCGACGACCCAGCAGGGTGCTCCGGAGCTGGAACGGCGCGGCCGCATCGGCCTGGTGCCCGCCCGATTCGGGCCCGGCATGGTCGGCGGCGCGGAGATCGTGATGGCCGAGATCGCGCAGGGGCTCAAGGCCAGGGGATGGGACGTCGAGATCCTCACGACGTGCGCGAAGGACCACTTCTCGTGGCGGAACGAGCTTCCCGCCGGACTCGCCGAGGAGGACGGCCTCGCCGTACGCCGGTTCCCGGTCGTCATGGAGGACATCGCCGAGCGCGGCGTCCTGGAACACGCCATCGTCTCCGGAGCGGAACTGTCGATCACCCAGCAGCAACGCTGGATGAACTCCGGGATGCGGGTGCCGGAACTTTTCCACTACCTGCTCGACCACTCCGACGACTACCGGGCGCTCGTCTTCACGCCCTACCCGTTCTGGGTGACCTTCGCCTGTTCGCAGGTGGCGCCGGACCGCAGCCTGCTGTGGACCTGCCTGCACGACGAGCCCTACGCGCGCCTCGAACTCTTCCAGCCGGTGCTGACCGGCGTCGCCGGCTTGTTCTTCCAGTCGAAGCCGGAACACGAACTCGCCCACCGCATCGTCAAGCCGCTCGCGCCGCACGCCGAAATCGGTTGTGGCGTCGACGTTCCGCAGAAGTACGACCCGGACGGCTTCCGCGAGAGATACAACATCGACGGTCGGTTCGTGCTCTATTCCGGCCGGCGCGAGGGCGCCAAGGGGTGGCCCGACCTGCTCACCAACTTCGCCGGCGCGGTCGGCCGTTACGACATCCCGTTCAAGCTCGTCACGATGGGCGCGGGGCCGATCGACGCACCGCCGGAGATCGCCGACCGGGTCGTCGACGTCGGCTTCCTGTCCAACGACGAGCGTGACAACGCCTTCGCCGCGGCCGACGCCTATCTGCAGCCGGGTCGGTGGGAGGCGTTCTCCCGCACGATCATGGAGGCGTGGCTGGCCGGCACGCCGGTGATCGCCAACAACTCCAGCGAGGTCGTGCGCTGGCACTGCGGGCGGTCCGGTGCCGGTCTCACCTACGACGACCAACACGAGTTCGAGCAGTGCCTGGCCTTCGTCAGCGAAGCCCCCGACGCCGCGGCGGCGCTGGCCCGGTCCGGCCGCGACTACGTGCTCGCCCACTACACCTGGGACGCCGTACTCGACCGGTTCGAGGCCGGCCTCGGTGAATGGACCCGTCCATGAGAATCCTGATGGTCACTCCCTATCCGCCGATCCGCGACGGCATCGCCTCCTACGCGGTGCAGGCGGTCAAGGGACTGCGGGCCGAAGGGCACGACGTCGAGGTGCTCTCGCCGGGTCCCTCGGCGGCCCACTACCACCTCGACCTGGTCGGCCCGCGCGGTGCGCTCGCGCTGGCGAAACGGGTCGGCCGGTACGACAAGCTGATCGTGCAGTTCCACCCCGATTTCTTCTATCCGGTGCCGAGCACCGCCCGCGACCGTGCCGCGGTCAGCCTGGCGCTGTTGGCGGCGTTCCGGCGCGCGGGTGAGGTCGAGGTCGTCGTCCACGAGATCGACTACCGGCACGGACGGCTGGGCCTCGACGGGGTGGCCAATCGGCTGCTGTGGTCGTCGGTGGACCGCATCGTCGTACACACCGAGAACGAGCGGCGCACCTTCGCCCAAGCGTTCGGCGTCTCCCCGCAGAAGATCACGCTCACCGAGCACGGCGTGCGTTTTCTCCCGCGCACGTTCTACGACCGCATCCGCGCCCGCGCGTCGCTCGGCATACCGCAAGACGCCTTTACGTTCCTGTCCATCGGATTCATCCAGCCACACAAGGGTTTCGACCGTGCGGTGACGGCGTTCGCCGGCCTCGGCGCCCGCGGCTGCCGACTGGACATCGTCGGGTCGGTGCGGGTCGACGATCCGGGCTACGTCGCCTACAACAACGAACTGTCGGTGCTCGCGCGCGCGACCGACGGGGTCGGCCTGCACGACGGCTACGTCAGCGACGAGTTGTTCGACCGGTGGATCGTCGCGTCGGACGTCGTCGTCCTGCCCTACCGCTCGATCTGGTCCTCCGGTGTACTGGAGCGCGCCGCCCTCTACGGCCGGCCGATCATCGCGACCGCCGTCGGCGGCCTACCCGAGCAGGCGGCCGCCGGACGCGACGTGACCCTCGTGGCCGACGACGCGGAGCTGCGCACGGCGATGTGGAGCGCGGCCGGCCAGCGCACGATGAACTTCCCGTCGACACCGTGGCCGATCGAGGGCGACGACCTGCGCGGCGCGATCCAGCAGGAGGTGCGGTTGCGGGCCGCGACCGACCGTGGGTCGCGGGTCGCGGCGGGTGGTACCCGTACGGCCGGAACCGATACGGAGGCGTTGCTGGGCGCCAGCACAGTGAGCGCCCCGGTACGCCGGGTCCACCAGTTGCAGCTCCCCCCGACCAACTCGCACCGGGCCAGCGCGGCCTTCGTCAAACGCATGGTCCGCCGGCTCACCGCGTGGGAGGTCGAGCCCGTCGTCGGTCAGGTCAACGCATTGCGGGCGGCCACCGTCGAGGCCCTCGAGGAGCTGGCCGTCCGGCGTTCGACCGACCCCGTACCGGGCGACGACGACGTGCCTACCGTGACCCAGGCCGACTAGGCTCGCCGACCATGGAATTGAGCGAGCTCGGCCGGCACTGGGAGAAATTCGGCAAGACCGACCCCTTGTGGGCGGTGTTGTCCGCTCCCGGCAAGCAGCACGGGCGCTGGGACAAAGAGGCCTTTTTCGACAGCGGGCAGGTCGAGATCCGCCGGATCCTCGAGCGTGTCGACAAGGCCGGAGCCTCGGCGGGACGGCAGCTGCCACGCAACCGGGCGCTCGACTTCGGCTGCGGCGTGGGTCGGCTCACCCAGGCGCTCGGTGGTGCGTTCGAGCGGGTCGACGGGGTGGACATCGCGCCGTCGATGGTCGAGCTGGCCAGGGAGTGGAACCAGCACGGCGACCGGTGCACCTACCACGTCAACGACAGGGATGACCTCAGCCTCTTTCCCGACGGCACGTTCGACTTCGTCTACACCGCGCACGTACTGCAGCACATGGAGCCCCGGTACAGCCGGAAGTACGTCGATGAGTTCTTCCGGCTGCTGAGCCCGGACGGCATGGCGTTGTTCGAGATGGTCACCGAGCCGGTCGTGGGCGCCACCGAGGCGCTCCCGGACGACGCATTCCGCGCGCAGCTCACGCTGTCCGACCCGCCGACCAGCCTCCGGCCCGGCGAGAGCGCGCTGGTCGAGGTGGAGGTCCGCAACGGCGGCCCGGTGAGTTTTCCGGCGACGGGGAGCGAGGGATGGTTCCAGGTGACGGTGGCCAACCACTGGCTGACCGCCGGCGGAAAGCAGGTCGTGATCGACGACGGTCGCGTCCCGCTCCCCGAGGACCTGGCTCCCGGTGCGTCGGTGCGGGTGGAGCTGGAGGTGACTGCGCCGGCCCGGCGTGGTGACTACCGGCTGGAGGTGGACTGCGTGCAGGAAGGCGTCGCGTGGTTCTCCCACCGCGGATCGACCAGCGTCACCGCACCGGTGAAGGTCCGGCGCGCGCTGTCCGAGCTGGTCCGGCGGACCAAGCGCGACCAGCCCGCCGGTGACGAGTCCGCGCCGGTCATGGAGATGCACGGGGTGACCGAGGACGAGGTCCGCAACTGGGTACGCGAGGCCGGCGGGCGCGTCCTCACCGTGATCGACTGGGACGAGATCTCGGAGTCGCGGTCCTACGACTGGCGGCGTAGAGGCTTTCTCGTCACCCGATGACGACGACGGCCCCGGCCACCGACCTTGCTCCGCCGCAATGGCCCGCTCGGCGGTGGGTGCGGAGCTGGCCGGTAGAGACGGTGCTTCTGCTGGCCAGCCCGGTGATCGCGTTCTACGTGCTGCACATCCGGTCGATGGCCCGGGCGGACATGATCGACCCGTCCTTCTACACCGCCTACGCCCAGCACGGCCAGGACCTGGTCCTGCGTTACCCCACGTCGGGTATGTACTACCGGGTGCGGCTCGGGTTCCTGCTGCCCGCCCGTGCGTTCTATCTCCTTTTCGGTGCGGTGCCAGGGTTCTACGTGTTCCGCTACGTGCTCGCCCTGATCGCCGTCGTACCGGCCTATCTGCTGTTCCGGCGATTGTTCGGCCGCGGTGCCGGCGCCGTCGTGGTGGCCGTGCTGCTGACCAGCCCGGTCATCTTCAACGCCTGGGGCACCGACTACCCGGACTCCGCCGCGGTGTCCTACCTGACGGCCGGAGTGGCCTGTCTGGTGATGCCGGCGACTACCCGACGACGACGGCTCGGCTGGGTCACGGCCGCCGGGCTCGCGCTTTCCCTCGCGGTGCACTCGCAGGGCGTCGCCGTCGCGCTGGTGGCGGCGACCGTCCTGGTCTACCTCGGGGTCTCGTGGCGGCGCGGGCGGCAGCTCCTGGTCGAGGTCGCGGTACTCGTCGGCTGTGTGGTCGTGGTGACCTGCGTGCTCGCGGTGATCGCGCATGTCGTGTTCGGTACGGCGTACAACATCATCAGTCCGACGCTGGATGCCTCGTCGCACCTGCGGTCACCGCAACAGCTGCCCCACTGGTGGTCCTCCAACTGGCACTGGGTCTACGGCCGCGACTACCTGCTGGCCCCGCCGGTCGCGCTGGCGGCCTGGCTGGTGCTTCAGGTCCGGCGCCGGCCGTCCTCGTCTCTGACCGAGCGGACCGTGCTCGGCATCGCCGGACTCCAGTGGGTCGTCTATGTTGTCCTGCAGTTCTTCGGCGGCAAGACCGCGACGCTGGAGTTCCACCTCTACGTGTCGATGCTCTGGCCCGGGGTCTGCCTGACCATCGCGTTCGTGGTCGTCGGCCTGTGCCGGCGGCTCTTCGACCGCGCCGCGACCGCGTGGCTGCCGGCCGCGCTCGTCGTCGCGATCCCCCTCCTCTACCGGGTGATCGAGCCGCTCCCATCGTTCGGCATGGCCGTCGTGGGGTCCGTGCTCGCCGCCGTCGTGGTGATCGCGGTGGCCGTGGCCCGGTTGGCCCGGGGTGCGCGGCCCGTCGGTGCGGTGGCCGCGCTGCTTGTAGTCGCCGTGATTCTCGGCCTGACCGTCGGGAAGGGCAGCTACCAACCCCATCTGGCCGGCGAGACCGGGCTCCCACGGGGGAACTACGCCGACACCATCGGCGGCGACGGGCAGCGCCAGGTCGACGTCTACCGGGTCACCAGCGAGCTACACACCGTGGTGCCGACGGCCCGCTACAAGGACGACTACCTGATGATGTGGTACCCGGCGCACCAGGGCGCCGTACTCAACCTGCCGACCGCGCAGTACCTGTGGCATGGCAAGTCCCTGAGCTACGACCTGCCTCACTTCAGCCGCCCGGATCGGGCCGCGCTCGCTCGCAGGCGCCCGCCGACGTTGCTGTTGCTGAGCAAGACGGGCTCGGAGTTCCCGACCGCGCTCGCCGCGCTGCGGCCCTACGGTCCCCACGTGCTGCGGCGCGCGGTGCTCACCTCCAACTCGATCCATGTGCACGTGTGGGTGCTCCGGCTTGCCCGATTCGACCGACCCCGTCGCTGACAGCCGGGGATAGCAGACAGCATTGGTATGCTTTACGCCGTTGTCGCCATCCCGCCGTCGAAGGTGGCAGGATCGGCCCGTCCCACGACCACTCATCGAGGAGTTCCCGTCTCGTGAGCGTTGCCGAACCCGCCCGCCAGCCAGAGACCGACCGTCCCGGCTCCGAGGAGACGACGATCCTTCCCGCGGGTGAACCGAGCTATCCCAGCCGGCCGCACGAGAGCAGTGGCCTCGGCGGGCGCGGCCGGCCGGCCGGAGCCAACACGCTCGACGTCACCGTCGTCCTTCCCTGTTACAACGAGCAGGACCACGTGCTCCTGGAGATCGAGCGCATCGACGAGGCGCTGCGGGAGAGCCCGTTCACCTACGAACTCCTGGTCATCGACGACAAGTCCACCGACGACACCCTTGCCGTCCTACGTGGGGCGCTGCCGTCCTACCCGCGGATGCGACTGATGCCGTTCCGCCGTAACGGCGGGTCCGGCACGGCCAGGCGGATCGGCACCAACGAGGCCTACGGGCGGGTCGTGGTGTGGACCGACGCCGACATGACCTACCCCAACGACCGGATCCCGGAGTTCGTGCAGTATCTGCTCGATCGTCCCGGCGTCGACCAGGTCGTCGGCGCGCGGCGGACCGAGGAGGGCACCTTCAAGGCCCTGCGGGTCCCGGCGAAGTGGGTCATCCGCAAGATCGCCGAATACCTGGCGTCGACGAAGATCCCGGACCTCAACTCCGGTTTGCGGGCGTTCCGGCGGGAGGTGGCGTTGCCCTATCTCCGGCTGCTGCCGCCGGGATTCTCCTGCGTCACGACGATCACCATGTCGTTCCTGTCCAACCAGCACCCGATCGACTATCTCGACATCACCTACGGTAAGCGGGCCGGGACGTCGAAGTTCCACTTCACGAAGGACGCCTACCGCTACATCCTCCAGGTGTTGCGGATGGTCATGTACTTCAACCCCATCAAGGTCCTGATGCCGCTCGCCCTGACGCTGCTGAGCGTGGGCGTGATCAAGGGGATCACCGACCTCATCCGCTACGACCTGCGGATCACGACCAACGCCGTGCTGCTCTTCGTCACGGGGCTGATCATCGCGGCCGTCGCGCTGCTCGCCGACCTGATCGTGCGGTCGCGCGGCGACACCTGACCGCCACCGGACCGCTATCGTGTGCCCGTCCGGTCGGCGTTGAGACGGGGATTCGGATGGCGTGGCTCCGCAGGATCTGGCGTAGCCACCTCGTCTTCGCGGTGCTGCTCCTGGCCGGCGTGCTGCTTCGGCTCGCGACGACCTTCGCCTACCGCCCGGCGCTGATGTTCCCGGACAGCGCGTATTACCTCAGCTTCGCGCAAGGTCGATGGATCCCCGGTACGGCGCGGACCACGGCCTACTCGGTTCTGCTGCGCGGGCTCCTGATCCTGCAGGGCATCAACCTCGTCGCCGTGGTCCAGCATCTGCTCGGACTGGCCATGGCCGTCGCGATCTACGTCTTCCTCCTCCGCTGGGGATGCGCGCGGGGCTGGGCGGCGCTGGCGACGCTCCCCGTGTTGCTCGATCCCCTCCAGGTGGTGCTGGAGCATTACGTGCTCACCGAAGTGACGGCGGAGGTGCTCGTCGTCGCCGCAGTCCTGATTCTCGGGTGGCCGAGCAGCGATCGGCCTTCGGACCCGACGGAGCCCCGTGCCGGCGTTCGGCTGTCGAGCTCGCTCTGGGGAGCGGCGATCGCGAGCCTGCTGCTCGGCCTCTCGGCGGTGACCCGGTCGGGAGATCTTCTCCTCGGGTTCGTCGTGGTCGGCTTCGTCCTCGTGAGTCGCGCGGGATGGCGACGACGCGTCGCCCAGGCCCTGATCGCCGTCGTCGCGTTCGCCGCCCCCGTCGTCGCCTACGCCACCTGGATGGACAACACCCGAGGCTCTTTCGGCCTCACCTACGGCTACTCCGGGCACTTCCTCTACGGACGGGTCATGGCGTTCGCCGGCACCACCGGGCTCGACCTGCCGCTCGCCGAGCGGTCCCTCGGCCCGCTGCTGGAGCCGGGCCAGCGGAACCTGTCGCAGTTGATGTGGAGCCCGTCGTCGCCGTCCTGGACCATCACACCGGCGCAGGGGATGACGGTCGACCAGCTCGACGGGGACTTCGCCCGTCGCGTCATCACGCAGCAGCCGCTGGACTACCTGCGCACGGTGGCGGGCGACTTCCTCTACAACTTCGCCCCGACCCGCGGACTCGGCCCCGAGCGCTTCCCGAACTGGTATTTCACCTTCCGACCGGGCTATCCCGCCGGGGTGGCGGGCACTCAGAAGCTCGTCGACAAGTACGGCGGAACCGACGTCGGGATCAACAGTGTCCTGACCCGCTCGCTCCATGCCTACGGCACGTGGTGGACCCCCGGGACGCTGCTGGGCGTGCTGCTGCTCGCCGGACTCGCGGCCGTCGCCGGGGTCGGCCGGGCCCGCGGCTCCGGGATGCGCCTGGCCTGTCTGCTCATCTGTGCCGCGCTGATCGGTGCGCTGGCTGCCCCGGCGTTGCTGGCGGGCTTCTCGGTCCGTTACCTGCTTCCGGCGGTGGCCCTGGCACCGCTCGTCGGGGTCCTCGGGCTTACGGCGATAACCGGAAAAGGCCGTCGGTAAGGGGAGTTGCGATCGCACGCACCCCCCCCGACCGGGCGACCCGGCCCCAATGACCCCACCAGTCTGGAGCGACTCGATTACCCTCGGTTACCTGGGGTGTCGAATTCGCGCTCCGGTCGGAGCTGGGGGGCACGCATGGCTGTCCACGCTCGGTGGACGCCACGCGGGTCGGCGGTGGCTGTCGTCGGCGGAGCCGTGCTGCTGCTCGCCCTGACGCTCCCGGCCGCATCGGCGAGCGGACCGGAGCGCCCGTTCGCGCGAACTCCCGCCCCGGACGCCGGCACCGCCGAGGTCTACCCGGTTCCCGCCGGCGGGGTGTTCCACGTCGACGGACACGGCTATGGACATGGCCGCGGGATGTCGCAGTGGGGGGCTGCCGGCGCCGCCGAGCACGGTCTGTCCGCCACCGCGATCCTGTCCTTCTATTACCCGGGAACCGCGCAGCCGACCCGCGGTCCGAGTTCCATCCGGGTACTGATCAGCGCGGCAACGGCGACGACCACGCAGGTCGATCCGGCGGCCGGGTTGACCGCGCGCGACCTCGACAGCAATGCGCTCTATCACCTGCCGACCGGACCCCAGCGCTGGCGCGCCCGCCGGGACGGATCCGTCCTGCGCCTCGAGTCGTTCAACGGCAGCACCTGGACCGCCTACCCCAGCGCCAATTCGGGCTTCGTCGGCCCGCTCCGCTTCGCCGCCACCGGGCCGGTGACGCTCCACGTCGGAGCGGGGAGCAAGCGATACCGGGGCACCCTCACCGCGAGCCCCACCGGCGCGACGCAGCTGCAGGTGGTGAACACGCTCGACCTCGAGTCCTACGTCGACGGCGTCGTGCCCGCCGAGTCCATCCCCAGCTGGCCGGCCGCGGCGCTGCAGGCCCAGGCCGTCGCCGCCCGCACCTACGCGATCGCGCACGGGAAGACCTCGACGTACGACATCTGTGACACGACCGCCTGTCAGGTGTACGGCGGGGTCGACATCGAGGACGCCCGCACCACCGCGGCCACCCAGGCGACGGCCGGAGCGATCCGCACCTACAACGGCGTGCCGATCAGCGCGGAGTTCGGCGCGTCGAACGGTGGCTGGACCGTCTCCGGCGGGGTTCCCTATCTGCCGGCCGAGGCCGACCCCTACGACGGGATCGACCCGCGGAGCAGTAACACCTGGGCGGCCACCCTGTCCGCGACGGACATCGAGGCCTGGTACCCCGCGGTCGGCACGCTGCACGCGGTGCGCGTCATCTCTCGCGACGGACACGGCCAGTGGGGCGGCCGGATCACCGGCCTCGAACTCGACGGAGTGGACAGGTCCGGTCGGGCGACCGCCGTGCAGTTGACCGACCAGAGCAGCATCCGGCTCGGGCTGCGCTCGACCTGGTGGCGACCGGAGAACGTCGCCAGCACCCTGTCCGGGCCGAAGTACGCGGCCCTGCACTCCACGGTGCGCGTCACCGGGACCGCACCGCCCGGCGCCACCGTCGTCCCGTACTTCCACAAGCGCGACGGCACCGGCTACGTCGCCCGGCGAGCGTTGCCGGTCTCGGCGGACGGGACCTTCGCCACGACGTACCTAGCCGACGACGACTACCGCTACTACGCAGTCGTGTCCGTCCCCGGGGCCGGCCCCGTGTCCACCGAGACCGTGCTGACCCAGATCTCACCCACCATCACCGGACCGGCTTCGGCGGCCGCGGGCTCGACGGTCTCGATCACGGGGACCGCCCGACCGGACAGCATCGCGCAGATCTGGTTCCGGCGGGCCGGACAGAGCAGCTTCGTCATGCGCCGCTCGCTGCCCACCGGCGCGGCCGGCACGTACGCGACGACGTACCTCGCCGGCGACACCTACTCCTACTACGCCGTCGTGAACGGGCTGCGGTCGGCCACGGTCACCACGACCATGCACCCCTGACCGGACCGGCAGGCCGGTAGCGTCACCCCGGTGACCCGCGTCGCGATGATCGTCGAGCAATGTCTCGCGCCGGTCCCCGGTGGCACCGGCCGCTACACCGTCGAAGTGGGTCGGGCGGTCGCCGCGGCGGCGCCCGCCGGCGCGACCGTGACCGGATGGACCGCATGGCATCGAGACCCGGCCCGGGCCCGGCTCCCCGGTGTGGGCGGACCCCGTCGGTTGCCGCTGCCGCGCAGGTTGCTGACCGTGGCCTGGGAACACCGGCTCGGCCCGGCGCCGGCCCGTGCTGATGTGGTGCATGCGCCCACGCTGCTCGTGCCGCCGAAGCGTGGTCGGCCGCTGGTCGTCACCCTGCACGATGCCGTGCCGTGGACCCATCCGGAGACACTCACACCGCGCGGGGTGGCCTGGCACCGGCGGATGGCCGACCACGCCGCGCGGGAGGCTGACCGGATCATCGTCCCCACCCAGGCCGTCGCCGACGACCTGTCCCGGGTACTGGATCTGGGCGATCGGGTGACCGTCGTCGGGGAGGGCGTCAGCGCGGCGCTGCGACTCCCCGCCGACGCCGCGCAGCGAGCCGACCGGCTCCGGCTGCCGACCGACGGCTACCTGATGAGCCTGGCGACCCTCGAACCGCGCAAGGGCCTGGACGTGTTGATCGACGCCCTGGCCCACCCCGGCGCCCCGGACCTGCCGCTGGTCGTCGTCGGCCAGCCGGGCTGGGGCGGGGTCGACCCGGCCCGGCAGGCCGAGCGGGCCGGGATCGACCCGGGACGGATCCGGGTCCTCGGCCGGCTGGACGACACCGACCTCGCCGTCGCCCTCGCCGGCGCCACGGCGCTGGTCGTGCCGAGCCGGGCGGAGGGCTTCGGGCTGCCGGTCGTCGAAGCGATGTCGGTGGGCACGGCCGTCGTCAGCTCCGACGCACCGGCGCTCGTCGAGGTCGGCGGGGGTGCGACGGTGGTCGTCCGGCGCGAGGATCCGGCGGCGCTGGCGGCCGCTCTGCACGACGTCGCCGCCGACGAGGGGCTGCGACAGCGACTCGTGGCGGCGGGCCGGGATCGCGCCGCCAGCTACCGGTGGGACACCGCCGCCGAGCAACTGTGGAAGCTCTACACCGACCTGAGCCCGTGACGGGACGCGCCGTCGCCGTACCCCTCAGGTGGGCAGAGTCGCGGGGCTCGTCGGCGTAGGGTAGAGAGAACCTTTGAAGCAACAGTTCACCACTACGAAGCGAGGAACCGATCGTGTCTGGCAGCGCGCCCCGCGTGCTCGTCGACGCGACCGCGGTGCCCGCCGACCGGGGCGGCGTCGGACGCTACGTCGACGGCCTCATCGCGGCTCTCGGCACGCTCGGCGCGGATCTCGCGGTCGCCTCTCAGCGCTCCGATGCCGAGCGCTACGGACGCATGGCCCCCAACGCGATGATCGTGCCGGGTCCGGCCGCGATCGCGCACCGCTCGGCCCGGCTGGCCTGGGAACAGACCGGCCTGCCGCTGGTCGCGCAGCAGGTCGACGCCCAGGTCGTGCACTCGCCGCACTACACGATGCCGCTGCGAGCCGGCCGTCCCGTCGTGGTGACGATCCACGACGCCACGTTCTTCACCCAGCCCGAGGTGCACACCGCGGTCAAGGGCCCGTTCTTCCGGTCCGCGATCAAGACCGCGCTGCACCGCGCCAGCCGCTGCATCGTGCCGTCGAAGGCCACCCGCGACGAGTTGGTCCGGGTCCTCGACGCGGACTCCACCATGCTCGATGTCGCCTACCACGGTGTCGACCGTGAAACGTTCCATGTGCCGAGCGACGACGAGAAGCAGCGGGTGCAGGCGCGGCTCGGTCTGCGCGGCACGCCGTACGTCGCCTTCCTCGGCATGTTGGAGCCGCGGAAGAACGTGCCAAGCCTGATTCGCGGGTGGGTCACCGCGGTGCGCGACCGTCCCGACCCGCCGGCGCTGGTGTTGGCCGGCGGCAGCGGCTGGGACGACTCGATCGACTCGGCCCTCGGTGAGGTGCCGAGCCACCTGCGGGTGCTGCGGCCGGGCTATCTCCGCTTCACCGATCTGCGGGGCTATCTGGGCGGCGCCATCGTGGTCGCCTATCCGAGCCACGGCGAGGGATTCGGTCTGCCGGTGCTGGAGGCGATGGCCTGCGGTTCGCCGGTCCTGACGACACCGCGGCTCTCCCTTCCTGAGGTCGGCGGTGACGCGGTCGCCTATACCGAGGCCGACCCGGACTCGATCGCGGTGAATCTTGCGGCCCTGCTCGACGACGAGCCCCGCCGCCGGCAGCTCGCGGAGGCGGCCGTCGCGCGGGCCGCGGAGTTCACCTGGACGGCCAGCGCGGAGGCGCACCTCGCGTGCTACGCCCGCGCCGCTGCCCAATGAGTGACGGCACCGAAGAGCTCACCGTCGTCGTCGTCACCTACTCGCCCGGCCCCGCACTCGACCGATTCCTCGACACCCTGCAGGACGCTACGACCCACCCCTACCGGGTGATCCTCGTCGACAACGGTTCGGACGACGGAGCGCCGGAGCGGGCGGCGGAGGAGCGGGCCGAGGTGACGCTGGTCCGTACCGGCGGCAATCTCGGTTACGGCCGGGCCGCGAACCTCGGGGCCGCACAGGCCGACACGCCCTGGCTGGTCGTCGCCAACCCGGACCTCACCTGGAGACCGGCGGCGCTCGATACCCTGCTCGCCGCCAGCGCCCGCTGGCCGCGTGCCGGTGCGCTCGGGCCGGCCCTGCTCACCCCCGAGGGCGCGCTCTACCCGTCCGCGCGGGCGCTCCCGTCGCTCGGCCGGGGCATCGGCCACGCCCTCGTCGGCTGGTGGTGGCCCGGCAATCCCTGGACCCGCACCTACCGGCAGGAACGTACGGACCCCGAGGAGGGTCCGGTCGGGTGGCTGTCCGGCTCGCTCCTGCTGATCCGGCGCGAGGCCTTCCTCGCCGTACACGGCTTCGACCCGGCCTATTTCATGTACTTCGAGGACACCGATCTCGGCGAACGGATCGGGCTCGCCGGCTGGCTCAACGTCTACGTCCCCGCGGCCGTGGTCGTCCACGAGGGCGGCCAGGCGACCCGGCACCGCCGCTCGGCGATGGTCGCCGAGCACCACCGGAGCGCCTACCGCTACCTGTCCCGGCATTACTCCGGCACCGGGTGGTTGCCGGTCCGGCTCGGCCTGCACGCCGGCCTCGCGGCCCGCAGCGGGATGTCGCGGCTGGTGCGCCAGGTCGGCGACGGGGCGCGACCCACCCGCGGAGCTGATTCGCTCAGCGGATCCGAGCGGTCCGTGGATCGACCCTGACGGTGCCGTAGGGTGAGCCGCTCCCGCCGCGCGGCCGGATGTAGATGAGCGCCAGGACGCCCGCGAGCACCCCGAGTGCCGCCACCGCGATGAACGGCCCGGTCGTGACCGCATGCGACCACGGCGACCAGCGCAGCACCGCCCGGAACGCGTCGCCGATCTCGGTGGAACTGCTCTTGGTCGCCGGGGCCCACCACGCGTGGATCAGCTGGCGCCAGGCCCACGCCTGCGTGACCAGCCCGGCGGTGACGACGATCAACGGCAGCCACCGGGACGCGGTCCGGCCGAGGAGCTGCGCCGCCCCGATCCCGCAGAGCACGAACAACCCGCCCATCGCGGCGTACAGGAATCGGCCCTGCAGCGCCGACACGTCGCCGGTGGCGAGGAACGCCGGCCGGGCGTTGATGATCAGCAGGCCGAGCGTGAGCAGCGCGGGCAGGACGAAGACCGCCGCGGTCGCGCGACCCCAGCCGCGGCCGATTCCGAGGATCAGCGCCACGACGACTCCGGCGAGCAGAGCGGTGACCCATGCCCAGCTGAACGGCCCGGAGAACCGGGGGGAGTCCGGCAGGCCGATGCCGCCCCAGGATCCCAGCACCAGCGAACGGAACAGGTCGCCCCACGCGTGCTGCGGCGCGGCGCCCGCCGTCGAGACCAGCCCGTCCGAGCCGACGCCGTCGGGCTGCAGCGAGCCGTAGAGCACCAGGCTGCGCACCCACCACCAACCGCTGATCGCCAGCGTCAGGCCGACTGCCCACAGCGCCGGCGCCCACACCGGACGACGGTGCCGCAGCCAGGAGACGACGTACGCCGCGATCACCGCGATCGGCAGGACCAGCGCGAGTCCCTGGGTCAGGCAGGCGAGCCCGGTGACGATGCCGGCGATGACACCGGTGCGGACCCGGAGGTCGCCGGTGAGCACCTTCGCCAGCAGCAGGGTCAGCGACGCGGTCAGCAGGATGAGCAGCGGAAGGTTGCTCACCGAGCCGCCGAGCCGCGCCAGGCCCGGCACGGCGATCGGCAGGGCGGCGGCGACCACCGCCGCCGGCCCGTTGTCGGACAGCCTGCGGGCGGCGGCCCAGAGGAGCAGCGGCAACGGTGCCAACAACAGGATGGACAGGTAGCGCAGCACCGCGACCGTGCGGTCATAGGGCCACTGCGCGGAGTTCGGGAAGGCCTTCACCACCCCGGCGGCGAGCATGTAGTACAGCGGCGGGTGGGCCACGAGCGGATTGTCGACCCGGATCCGGCCGACCCGGTCGCCGCCGAGTGCGTCGAGGGATTGTCGCTGGCCGCGCGGTGTCACCGACTGCCCGGACAGGGGAGACGTGGGCGGGAACTGGTGTTGGGCGGCTGCGGTCGCGACGCCGGCGGACTCGAGCCGGGTTCCGGGGGCGTAGAAGGCGTTGCCGTTGACGAAGCTGTAGACCAGATCCACCTGCCGCGCCTCGGTGGGCCCGGCGAGTGCGGGGTAGAGGAACGTGCACATCAACATCAGCGCGATCTGCAGCGCGGTGAGCACCCACACCAGCACCGGCGGTCGGTGCCGTGGCGGTGGCGGTGGCGTTTCCGGGGCCTCGGCGGGAACCCCGGTCGGGATGTCCTGGGTGTCGTCCTCGCGAGGCTGCGCCGATGCGGTCGCCGTCGGCACCGCCCAGGTCATCGTCGCGTCGGGGTCGCCGGCGGGGTCGTCGTCGATGTCGTTGAAGTGATGCACGGTGGTCGGCTGGTCGAGGTAGGGGTCGGCCGGCCGGCTGGGCCGCCGCGATCCCGCGGGCTGATCGGCGCTGTCGGCGTCCGGCTCGTCCTCCGCGACCCAACGGCGGGTCTGCGGACCGGTCGGCTCGACCGGTCCGGTCCGCCGCTCCTGGTGCGTGTCGTCCGTCATGCAGCTGAGTCCGCTCCGTGAGGAGGTGGCCACCGGCAGCGTATCCGCCGACCGGCCCGGCGTCCCGGATACCGATGACGGGCGCGCCGCTACGCTTGTACCGGTGAGCATCTCGCGGATGTACGGCGTCATCCCGGCGGGCGGAAGCGGCACCCGGCTGTGGCCGCTGTCGCGGGCGAACCGCCCGAAGTTCCTGCTCGACCTCGGATCCGGTGGCCGGTCGCTGATCCAGTCCACCCGGGCCCGGCTGGACAACGTGATCGAGCCCGCCTCGACGTACGTCGTGACGGGCGTGGCGCACGCCGCCGAGGTCGCCCGCCAGTTGCCCGAACTGCCGGCCGGAAACGTCCTGGTGGAGCCGGCGCCGCGCGACTCCGCGCCGGCGATCGGGCTGGCCGCCGTACTGATCCACCGCCGCGACCCGGAGGCCGTCATGGGTTCCTTCGCGGCCGACCACCTGGTCCGCGACACCGACGCGTTCGACACAGCGGTGCGCGCGGCGGCCGACGCCGCGGCGGACGGCTCGCTCGTGACGATCGGACTGACCCCGACCGCGCCGGAGACCGGCTTCGGCTACATCCGGCGGGGTGCGCAGATCGGCGCCGGGCCGGCGTACCGTGCCGAGGAGTTCAAGGAGAAGCCGACGCCGCAGGTCGCCCGCGAATACCTTGCCGACGGCCGCTATCTGTGGAACGCCTCGATGTTCGTCTGGCGCACCGAGGCCTTCCTCGAGGAGTTGCACCGCCAGCTGCCCGAGCTCGCGGCCGGGCTGGAGCGCATCGCCGACAGCTGGGAAACAGCGCGCCGCGACGAGGTGCTCGGCGATGTGTGGCCCACCCTGCCTAAGGCCAACGTCGACCAGGGCGTCATGGAGGACGCCGGGCGGCGCGGCCGGGTCGCCACCGTGCCGGCCAGTCTCGGCTGGAACGACGTCGGCGACTGGGACACCCTCGCGAGCGTCCTTCCGCCGGATCCCGCCGGCGTGGTGCGCCTCGGCGCCGGCCCGGTTCTCGCGCGGGACAGCGCCGGCAGCCTGGTCGACGCCGGCTCCGACCGGCTGGTCGCGCTGCTCGGCGTCCGCGACCTGGTGGTGGTCGACACGCCGGACGCCCTCCTGGTGTGTCCGCGCGACCGCGCCCAGGAGGTCAGGGCGCTGGTCGACGACCTGCGCGCCGACGGACGCACCGACCTCGTGTGATGACCGGTCGCGAGCGGCGGTGGACCCCCGATGGTCCGCTGGATGTGCTCGCCACGCTCGCCCCGCTGCGCCGTGGATACGGCGACCCCGCGCACCGGGTCGACGCGGCCGGCGTCTTCTGGCGCGCGGCGATGAGCCCGGACGGGCCGGTGACCCTGGCGCTGCAGGTCCGGTCGGGGGTCGTGCACGCCACGGCGTGGGGACCCGGCGCGGACTGGGCGCTCGAGGGTGTCCCGGACCTGCTCGGCCGCCGCGACGATCCGACCGGGTTCGTTCCGCGGCACCCGGTCCTGCGCGACGCCGCCCGTCGCCACCCCGGCCTGCGGATCCCGCGGACCGGGCTGGTGTTCGACCAGCTGGTGCCCGCGGTGCTGGAGCAGAAGGTGACCGGCAAGGAGGCCCGTCGGTCCTGGCGGGAGCTGCTGCTGCGGTACGGCGCGCCCGCCCCGGGTCGGGGTGTGGGTCCCGCGACGCTGCGGGTGCCGCCCGACGCGCGCACCCTGCTCGCTCTGCCCGACTGGGACTGGCACCGGGCCGGGGTGGACCGGACCCGCCGCCGGACGATCCGGGCGGTGGCCACCGTGGCCGACCGCCTGGAGGAGGCTGTCGACCTCGACGCTGTGGCGGCGCTGGATCGGTTGCGACGGGTTCCCGGCGTCGGTGCCTGGACCGCTGCCGAGGTGGCGCAGCGGGCGTGGGGCGATGCCGACGCGGTGTCGGTCGGCGACTACAACATCCCGAACCTCGTCGGCTGGGCCCTCACCGGTGCGCGGACCGACGACGCGGGGATGCTGGCGCTACTGGCGCCGTATCAGCCGCACCGGCATCGCGTCGTACGGCTCATCGAGGTCAGCGGCGTCGCTCCGCCGAGGCGTGGACCGCGGCTGGCGGTGCGCGACTACCGGGCGATGTGAGCGCTGCTGCGGGGTGCGGTGGGGGTGTGGACAGCGCGAGCGGGGTTCGGGGCGGCGTCCCTAGAATCGAACGCATGTTCGATGGTGACGATGGGGATGGCTTCCGGTGGGCGGAGGCGGCGCCGGGCCCGGCGTTGGCGGCCCGGTTGGAGTCGACCGATGTGGCCGGGCTGGGCGATGACGATCTGGTCGAGGTGATCGACGGCTGGGACCGGCTGGCGTCGTGGGCGCAGGCGCGGCAGGCCGGCGCGATCGCGGTGTTCGCCGCCCGCCGCCCGCCGGT
>DASXJE010000028.1 GCA_036497565.1 Mycobacteriales bacterium | reverse complement strand
TTCGGCACCTATCCAAATGCAACGAACCCCAGCGGTGACCCGAAGTTCGTCGCCAAGCCGGGAACACCGTCGGTCAACGGGCTGACCTCGACGTTGCTGCACAGCAACCCGAACTCCGCGCAGCCCACCCTGCTCACCCGCGGCCAGGCCGTCACCTGCGACCAGAACCACAGCTACCTGCCGGAGCAGCAGGCCGTCGACCACGGGCTGTTGGACAAGTTCGTGCAGTTCACGCAGTCCGGCGACTGCTCGGCGACCTTCACCGGCGAATACTTCCGACCGGGACTCGTCATGGACTACTACGACGGCAACACCGTCACCGGGCTGTGGAACTACGCGCAGAACTTCGCGATGTCGGACAACTCATACGACACCACCTTCGGACCGTCGACGCCGGGAGCGCTGAACCTGATCTCCGGCCAGACGCACGGCGCTACGGCCACCGGCACCGGCGCACCGATCGCCAACGGGACGCTCTTCGGCGACGCCGACCCGACCCTCGACGGCTGCGGCAAGGGCACCACCGCGCAGATGAGCGGAAAGAACGTCGGCGATCTGCTCAATGCCAAGAAGATCACCTGGGGCTGGTTCCAGGGCGGCTTCGGGCCGACCAGCCGCGGCGCCGGCGGCGCTCCGGTCTGCGGCGCAACCCATGCCAACATCGCCGGGAGCCAGGCCGCCGACTACAGCGCCCACCACGAGCCGTTCCAGTACTACGCGTCGACCGCCAACCCGAAGCACCTTCCCCCGTCGTCGGCGGCAATGATCGGGCACAGCGACCAGGCCAACCACCAGTACGACCTCAGCAACTTCTGGACCGCGGCCGATTCCGGCCGCCTCCCGGAGGTCAGCTTCCTGAAGGCTCCTGAATTTCAGGACGGCCACGCCGGCTACTCCGACCCGCTGGACGAGCAGACGTTCCTGGCCAACACCATCAACCACATCCAGCTTCTCCCGCAGTGGAAGGACACCGCGGTCGTCATCAACTACGACGACTCCGACGGCTGGTACGACCACCAGATGGGGCCGATCGTGAACGCGTCGAACGACCCCTCGAACGACGCCGTCGGCGGTGCCGGCAACTGCGGTACGCCGGCGCCGGGGGCATACCTCGACCGGTGTGGATACGGTCCGCGGCTGCCCATGCTGGTGATCTCGCCGTACGCGAAGCGCAACTTCGTCGACAGTGCGGTCACCGACCAGTCATCGATCCTGAAATTCGTCGAATCCAACTGGTCATTGGGCCAGATCGGTGACCAGTCCTTCGACGCCAAGGCCGGCCCCATCGACGGCATGCTCGACTTCGCCAAGCGAGGATCCACCAAGCCGGTGCTCCTCAACCCGTCGACCGGTGAGGTCACCAAGCACGTCCAGCTCACCCACTGATCGCCGAACACCCTGGCGTGCCTCGCCGACCGATCCCAGGTCGGCGGGGCTCGCCCGCAAGGTCGCCGAGCTCGCGGCCGCGCTGCCGCGGGTCACCTGACCGGCACGCTCCACAGGTCGACCCCGCCGACGCTGGTGGGCGGCGCCCCCAGAACGCGGGAGAACAACGAGATCACCGCCGGGCGGTCATCGGTCGGGCCGACGACGACGGTGTGCACCTGCCTGGCGTGCAGCTCGTCGAGGATGGAGTCACGCACCGGCGGTGTGACGCTGATGGTCGCGGCGTGATCGATGGCCTCGGAGATCACGTTGGGCCCGCCCCAGTGCAGGCCGGGCACGATCACCCATCCGTCCATCATTCGATAGCGCATCCCCCCGTTGGCCTGCCAGAGCGACGGATGCTCGTTGCCCGGGCCCTTGATGTAGGGCACGACGAGGGCCACCGACCCGTCCGGGATCCGGTTCTGCGCAGCGGTGGTGAAGAACGGCGGCGTGACGACGGTCGTCGTCCGCAGGCCACCCGGCACCAGTGACAGCGCGACGACGACCACCAGCGCCGCGCCGGCGATCTTCCACCACAGGTGCCGGGCGCGCACCAGCTCGTCGACGAACACCGCGATCAACAGCGCGGCGAACAACGCGATCGCGAGGCTCACCCGGCCGGGGAGCAGGTTGCCGAGTAACGGCAACCGGGCGAAGCCGGCCCACGGCAGCGGGATGCTCTTGTGCCCGTTGAGGTGCAGGTGCGGGCCGAGGGACAGCACTGCCAGCACGACGACCAGGATGGCGGCGACCGGTACGACGGGCCGGCGCCGCCACGTCCGTATGGCCACGACGACCAGCAGCACGATCAGCGGAATGCCGATGTAGCCAGTCCACTCCGAGGCGTTGCCGGTGAACGACGGCTTGCCCACCCCGAAGTCGAACTGCTGATTGACCGGCCAGACCAGGTTGAACAGGTCGGTCGAATAGGTGCCGGGCTGGTGCGCGCCGGGCGCCCGCTGTGGTCCGCGCAACTGCACGTAGAGCGGGTATCCGGCCAGGACGACGAACGCGACGGCCGCGCAGACCCCGCCGCCGACGACGTAGCCGATCCGCGACCGGACGGCGTGCGGGTGGAGCAGGCAGAGCACGATCACTGCGACGACGCCGGCGATCACCTCGATGGCCAGCACCTCTTCGCTGGTCAGCAGCTGGCAGGCGGCGACCACGCCGAGCAGCCCACCGATCAGCCACGACCGCCGGCGTTGCCGGACCAGCAGCTCGTCGACGAGAACCACCGTGACCGGGACCAGCGCCAGCAGGATCAGGTGCAGGTGGCCGGAGGTGTGGCCCATCACGAACGGGCAGAACGCGAACGCCAGCGCCCCGATGCCGGCGGCAAGTCGGCTGTCGACGTAACGACGGAAGGCCCAGTACGCGGTACCGGAGGAGGCGATCGGCCCGAGCACGATGAGCAGGTTGTAGGTGAAGACCGGCCCGGCGAGTGCGGTGATCGGCGAGACGAGCACCGCGGGGAACACCACCGACGTGTTCCACATGAGGTTGGTGCCCCGCGGGAAGAGCTGATACGTGCTCACCAGCGGGTCGTGACCGTGCAGGATCGCCTGCGGGATCGCGTGCGGCATCCAGGCCAGGAACCACATGAACTGCTCAGGGTCGCCGGTGTTGCCGCGCCAGGTCTCTCCGCCGGCTGCCCACAGGCCGCCGCCCAGGTAGGCGACACTGAACCCGGCAGCGATCGCCATCACCACCAGCACGGGCCACGACCGCCGGAGGAGTCGCGACCGTCGGGACGAGGATGCCCTGGCCGCGCGCGCCGATCCGGCCGCGGTCGACCCGCCGCGCGGTGCACCGACGACGCCGAACTCCTGCTGCGCGTCCGACGTCTCCTGCATCGCCATCCCTACGAGGTGCCGATATTGCCTCCGCCCGAAGACAGACCCTAACAAGGCCAAGGGGAGGCCAACGGCGTCCACCGAATAGGCTGCCTCCCCGAGCCGAGGACCGGCTCTACCCCAGACCCCAGGAGGATCGCTGTGACCTCGGTCCCGCGCAGCGAATACCCGCGACCGCAGTTCCGCCGCGACGACTGGCGATGCCTCAACGGAACGTGGGGGTTCGCGATCGACCGGGCCGACACCGGACTCGAGCGGGGTCTGGTCGAGCGCGAGCTCGGTGACGAGATCGTCGTCCCCTTCTGTCCGGAATCCGCGCTCTCCGGGATCGGCGACACCGACTTCCTCGAAGCGGTCTGGTACCGGCGGACGGTGACGATTCCGGCGGACTGGGCCGGGCGCCGGGTGTTGCTGCACTTCCAGGCCGTGGACTACGACGCCACGGTGTGGGCCGACGGGGTGGAGGTCGGTCGCCACCGCGGCGGGTTCACCCCGTTCAGCTGCGATCTGGGCGCCCGCACCGGCGAGATCACCATCGTGATCCGGGCCCGCGACAGCAGACACGGCCCGCAGGCCCGCGGCAAGCAGTCCACCCGGTACGAGAAGTACGGCTGTCTCTACACACGGACCACCGGCATCTGGCAGAGCGTCTGGCTCGAGCCGGTGCCCGAGGTCCACCTGCGCCGGCCGCGGATCACCCCCCACGTCGGCGCGGGCGTCATCGCGGTCACCGCACCGGTGTCGGCCAACCGGCCCGGCCACCAGCTGCGGGTCACCCTGCGCGACGACGCCGGACCGGTCACGACCGCCACGGTGCGCGCCGACCTCGACCTGGCGCCGCAGCTCTTCCTCCCCGTGCCGGAGGACCGGCGTCGGCTGTGGTCGCCCGAGGATCCGTTCCTCTACGACGTCCGGCTCGAACTGCTCGACGGGTCCGGCGCCGTGGTGGACGCTGCGGACAGCTACACCGGGCTGCGGTCGGTGGCGATCGACGGGCAGGCCGTGACCGTCAACGGCCGGCGGATCTTCCAGCGGCTGGTGCTCGACCAGGGCTACTACCCGGACGGCGTCATGACCGCTCCGGACGACGCCGCTCTCATCGCCGACATCGAGTTGGCCAAGGCGGCCGGCTTCAACGGCGCCCGGCTGCACCAGAAGGTGTTCGAGGAGCGGTTCCTCTACCACGCCGACCGGCTCGGCTATCTCGTCTGGGGCGAGTTCGGCGACTGGGGCTGCAACGTCGGGCCGGCCGGGGACAACCAGCAGCCCGGCGCGACCTACGTCGCGCAGTGGCTCGAGGCCGTGGAACGGGACTACTCCCACCCGTCCATCATCGGCTGGTGTCCGCTCAACGAGACCCACCAGCTGCTGCACGACCGGACCACGGTGCTCGACGACGTGACCCGGGCGATGTTCCTCGCCACCAAGGCGGCCGACCCGTCCCGGCCGGTGCTGGACACCTCGGGCTACTCCCACCGGGTGCCCGAGACCGACGTCTACGACTCGCACGACTACGAGCAGGACCCGGCGACCTTCGGCGCGCAGATGGCCGGGCTCGCCGACGGGGCGCCGTACACCAACACCGGCCCGCAGGACACCCGCTGGTCGACGGACTACCGGGGCCAGCCCTATTTCTGCAGCGAGTTCGGGGGCATCTGGTGGCGGTCGAAGCCCGACGACGACGGCGAGTCGTGGGGCTACGGCGAGCGTCCCGGCACCATCGAGGAGTTCTACTCCCGGTTCGAAGGGCTCACCGCCGCGCTGCTCGACGACCCGCGGATGTTCGGCTACTGCTACACCCAGCTCACCGACGTCCACCAGGAGCAGAACGGCATCTACGCCTTCGACCGGAGCTCGAAGTTCTCCCTCGACCGGATCCGTGCCGCCCAGACACGACCGGCCGCTTACGAGCGGCGTGATTGACGTCGGGTCGCCAACTGCGACGATGAGGACATGGCTACGCCGTACCGCGTCACGTTCGTCTGCTCGGGCAACATCTGCCGGTCCCCGATGGCCGAGTCGGTGCTGCGCAGCATGCTGGCGGCCGAAGGGCTCGCCGACGCCGTCCGGGTGGACAGCTTCGGGCTGGGCGACTGGCACATCGGCGAGCCGACCGACGCCCGCGCGCTGACGGCGCTCCGTGGCCGCGGCTACGACATCGTGCACCGGGCGCAGGTGATCGATCCCCAGGACCTCAGCGAGCAGGATCTGGTGGTGGCCATCGACCGTGACCACGAGCGGGCCCTGCACGGTCTGGCGGCCACCGCCGAGGACGCCGGAAAGATCATCCTGCTGCGGTCCTTCGACGACACGGCCGGCGAAGACCTCGACGTACCCGACCCGTACTACGGCGGGACCGCGGAGTTCGAGCGGGTGCTGGACATGGTCGAGCTGAGCTGTCGCGGGTTGGTCGCCGACCTCGCGAAGCGGCTGGCCGACCGGCCCAGCCGCTGACATGGCGTCCGGGTCCGTCGCCACCCGGATCGCCGCGGCGACCGGCAGCGGCGTCGTCGAGGCGACGGAGATCACCGGGGGCGACATCTGCCGGGCCTGGCGGGCGCGGCTCGCCGACGGGCGCACCGTCTTCGCCAAGAGCCGCGACGACGCGCCGGACGGCTTCTTCACCGCCGAGGCGGCCGGGCTGGAGTGGCTCGCCGAGGTCGATGCGGTACCGCTGCCGGAGGTGGTCGCCGTCGGGGCCGACGTCCTGGTGCTGACCTGGATCGACTCCGGTACGCCGTCCGCTTCGGCCGCCGACCGGCTCGGCCGCGGGCTGGCGGACTTGCATCAGGCCGGAGCAGCGTCCTTCGGTGCCGGCTGGCCGGGCTTCGTCGGCACGCTGCCGGTCGACAACACGCCGTCCGGATCGTGGCCGGACTTCTACGCCGAGCGCCGCCTGACCCCCTGCCTCACCCTGGCCCGCGACTCCGGGGCACTCGACGCCGACGGTGCGGCGCTGATCGAGCGCGTCATCGCCCGGCTCCCCGACCTGGCCGGTCCGCCGGAGCCGCCGGCCCGCATCCACGGTGACCTGTGGGGCGGCAACCTGCTCTGGGCGGCCGACGGTCGCGCGTGGCTGGTCGACCCGGCCGCCTACGGCGGTCACCGGGAGACCGACCTCGCGATGCTGGCGCTCTTCGGCGCACCGGATCTGGACCGGGTGCTCGCGGCCTACGACGAGACCGCCCCGCTCGCGGCGGGGTGGCGGGACCGGGTCGGGCTGCACCAGTTGCACCCGCTGCTGGTGCACAGCGTGCTCTTCGGTGGCGGTTACGCCGCCCGCGCGATCGCCACCGCCCGCCGCTACCTCTAGCCGGCGCTCAGCCCCGCGCGATGAGCACGACGGCGACGACCGCACAGAACATGCCGACCACCTGCACCCGGGTGCTGCGCTCCCGCAGCACCACCGCGGCCAGGATGACCGTCGCCGCCGGGTAGAGCGAGATCAGCACGGCGACCAGCGACAGCAACCCGTGCGCCGTGGCGTAGAGATACAGGACTGTCGCGCCGGCGCCGAGCACCCCGACCGCCGAGATGCCGGGCAGGTCCTTGACGCGCGGCGCCAGCGGATAGCGGCGTACCAGCGCGATCCCGACGACGGCGACGACCGACACGGCCTCCGAAGCCAGCACCGGCCACGCCCCGGCCGCCGAGCCGGCCCGCTGCAGGGCGATGAAGAGCAGGCCGAACCCGGCGCCGGCGACCACACCCTCGATGACGCCCGAGGGCCGCTCGGCCTCCTCGGGCGCGCCGGAGAGGGAAACGAGAACGATCGCAGCGAGTGCGACTCCGATCCCGACCAGCGCCGCCGTCGAGGGACGGTCGCCGGTCAGCAGTCCGACGACCACGGGCACCACCGCCGCGATCACGCCGGACAAGGGTGCGACGACGTTCATCCGGGCCTGGGCCAGTCCCCGGTACAGGGCGAGCGTGCCGATCGTCGTTCCGACACCGGCGAGTGCGCCCCAAACGAAGCCGCGCAGGCTGAGCGAGCCGGGGAGAAAGGGCAAGACGATCAGCAACGAGACGACGGCGGCGGTCTGCGCGACCGCGACCACACTCCAGTTGCCGGCCCGGCGGGTCATGAGACCCCCGATGAAATCCGACGCGCCGTAGGAGACCGCGCCGATCAACGCCAGTACGACCGCCACCGCCCACCCCCCTCCGCCTCGCGAGGGTAGGGGCGCAGGCTCACCCGGCGCGGGGCGGTGTCGGGCCGGTTGCCGTAGGCATGTCGACGATATATCGTGACGCATCATGACGACAACCACAGCCCGCCTGGACACCGAACGTCCGGAGCGCTTCATCAAGCAGTTGGTCTCCCACCTCGGCAACCGCCTGGAGACCTCCGCACCGGATCCGCGCCACGGCAGCGTCCACATGCCCGACGGCGGGACGTGTGAATTGACCGCCGACGCCACCGGAATCTCGCTCTCCGCCGAGGCGGCCACCGACGACGACCTCGCGCGGATCCAGGACGTAGTCGCCCGGCACCTGCTCCGGTTCACCGACATCCCCGCGCTCACCACGGACTGGGCGCCCGCGGCCTGACACTATCGCAATTGACAACCGGTATCATTATGGGATGCTGGGGCCACCGCGCGCGGCTGACTGCGCGCACCGGCCCGTCGACCCGGAGATCCCATGTCCCGTCGCACGATCGCGCTGTCCGCGGCGATGGCGACGATGGCGATCGGCGTCGCGTCCTGCAGTACGTCGCCGCGGTTGACCTCGGCACCGGGGCCGGACGGCGGCAAGACGGTGACGGTCGGGGCGAGCATCAACGCCTGGGGCAGCATCCTGAGCCAGCTCGGCGGCCGGCACGTGCAGGAGACGTCGATCATCACCAACCCCAACACCGACCCGCACGACTACGAGCCCACGCCCGCTGACGGCCGGACGATCGCGACCTCGCAGCTGTTCGTCGAGAACGGGATCGGATACGACCCGTGGGCGGCGAAGGCCCTGCAGGCCGGCGCCGACCCCCGCCGGGTCGTCGTCGACGTCGGGCGGGTCACCGGGATCCCCGAGGGTGGTAACCCGCACCGCTGGTATTCGCCGACCGATGTGGCGAAGGTCGCGGCGACGATCACCGCCGACCTCAAGAAGGTCGATCCGGCCGATGCCGGTTACTTCCAGGACCGCTACCGCATCTTCCAGACCACGGCGCTGGCGCCGTACCACCGGCTCATCCACGACATCAAGGCCAGGTACGCCGGCACGCCGGTCGGTGCCAGTGAGTCGATCTTCGCGCCGCTCGCCGGTGCGCT
>DASXJE010000027.1 GCA_036497565.1 Mycobacteriales bacterium | reverse complement strand
TCGGCCCGGAATCGCTTGTGGCAGGAGCGGCATTCGGTGAGCGGGTCGACGAACGCGTCGACGTGGCCGGAGGCCTCCCAGACCTCACGGGCCAGGATGACGCTCGAGTCGAGGCCGACGACGTCGTCGCGGCCCGTGACGACCGACTTCCACCACTGCCGTTTGACGTTGTCCTTCATCTCGACGCCGAGCGGGCCGTAGTCCCAGGCGGAGCGCTGGCCGCCGTAGATCTCGCTGGACGGAAAGACGAACCCGCGGCGCTTCGACAGGTTGACGAGGGTGTCGAGACGGTCTGCCACGGTGACTCCATCCGGCTGGCGGTCGGCGAACCTTCAGGGTATCCGCCGCCCGCGCGCGGGTGGGTGGCGCGTCAGGCCCGGCCGCTCTGCTCCACGTCCGGCGGGTTTTCGCCACCGGCGTGCAGGATCTCGAAGGCGCTCGGCTCGTCCCTGGCCTCCGCGAGCAGGGTCGCCACCCGGACCCGGACGTCGAAACCGGACAAGGCGCGGCGATACGCGCCCACACCCGCCCATTCGGTACCGAGGATCCACTCCGTGGGGTCGTCGGCGGCCCGGCCGACCCAGCCGCGTCGGTAGCCGGTCGCCGGCCGCAACGCGTCGAGCGCGTCCCGGGCGCGGACCAGGAACGCCTCGCCGTCGCTCTCCGCGACCGTGAACCGCGACACCACGATCATCGGGCCGCCGCCGCAGGGGTTGGGGACGCGGGTGAGAATGGGGAGCCCACCGCTTCGTGGAGGATCAGCCCGTGTCGAGCCAGGTGCGCCGTACCGTCGAGGAACGCAGCGCGGGCCTGCTCCTGTCGTTGCACCGGCTGCCGCGCTGGGTGCCGTTCGTGCTGGTGCTGGCGCTCGCCGTGGTAGGACTGCTCGCTCACGGTGCGCCGGCCGGGATCGCGATCATCGTGGTATTCCTCTTCGCCGGCTGGTTGACCTATCTTGCCTGGCCGCTCCTGAACCCGTCGGCCCGGCTGGTGCGGGTCGCGGTGCTGGTGCTGCTGCTGGCCGCAGCGGTGCTCCGCGCCACGTCGTCGTAACCGCGTCCTCATATCGGGGCTCCTTCGCCCGCCGGTGCGGCGTCCGTGGTGAGGCCGCGTGCGGTCGAGCTGGTCGCGAGTCCCGCGCCGACCAGCAGCATCGGCACGGCGGCGATGGCGAAGGCCCAGCCTGGTCCGAGGCCGGCCACCGCGCCCATGACGGCGATCGACACGGGTTCCAGCACGACCCACGGCAGGGCGATCACGCTGTTGACCCGGCCCAGCATCTGCGGTGGTGTCCTGGCCTGGACGAACGTCGGGAGCGCGACGTCGGTCGAGTAGGCGACGCCGATCCCGAGGAGGAACAGCAGCGCCGCCGCCAGCAGGTAGTGCGGTACGACGCCCAGGACGGCGAAGCAGATCCCCTCGAGGATCGTCATGCCGATGATCAGCAGCCCCCATCGCCGCGGCAGGCCGGTGACAGTCGCCGAGAGCGCTCCGACGAGCTGACCGAGTCCCCAGGCGGAAATCATGACGCCGAGTGCGACCGACCCGTCCCGCACCGGCCGCGCCAGGGTCGGCAGCCCGACGGCGAACAGGCCGCTGTAGCTCAGGGTCGAGGCGGACAGCAGGAGCAGCACGATCCGTACCTCGATGTTGCGCCGGGCGTAGCGAAGGCCGGCGCGCATCTCGGCCAGCAGCCGACGCACCGAAAACGCCTCCCGCGCACCGACCTCGGTCTTCGGCGCCGCACGGAGCGTGCCGGCCGCGATGAAGAACGTCACCGCGTTGAACCCCAACGCGACCGACGAGCCGGCCGTGGCGAGCAGCACACCACCGAGCACGGGGCCGACGAACATGCTGGCCTGCTCCGCCACACCGATCAGGGCGTTCGCCCGCGGCAGGTCGGATCGGCGTACCAGGGACGGGATGATGCTCGGCGCGGCGGGCCAGAAGAAGGCGTCGGCGATGCCGAACACCACCCCGATCACGAAGAACTGCCAGATCCGCAGACCGCCGGTCGCGGCGAAGCCGGTGAGGATCGTCACGGCGGTGCCGCGGGTCAGGTGCGACACGAACATGACCGTGCGGGGCGAGAACCGGTCGGTGACCGCGCCGCCGACCAGGACGAGCAGTCCACGGGGAATCGTGGCGGCGACGACGACGGCGGCGAGCACGGCCGGCGACCGGGAGATCGACAGCACCAGCCAGACGAACACGACCTGATAGGACGCGTCGCCGACCATCGAGAGTGCCTCGCCGCTCCACACCCAGCGGAACGGTCGCGACCTGAATGGCCCCCTCACATCCATGATCGTGATCGGATTCGTTCGGCGTGTCTCGGTTATTTCCGATCATGATCATGGACGGCGGGGGCGGCGTTGGGCAGCGCGCCGCCGAACCGCCGGTCGCGCGCGGCGTAGGCCTCGCAGGCCGCCCAGAGCTGCCGCCGGTCGAAGTCCGGCCACAGCGTGTCGACGAACGCGAGTTCGGCGTACGACGCCTGCCAGGGCAGGAAGTTGCTGGTCCGCTGCTCCCCCGACGACCGGATGAACAGATCGACGTCGGGCATGTCCGGGAGGTAGAGGTAGCGGGCGACGGTGCGTTCGTCGACCCGGGAGGCGCGCAGCCGGCCCGCCTCGACGTCGCGGGCGATTCCGGCGACGGCGTCGGCGATCTCGGCGCGGCCGCCGTAGTTGACGCAGAACCCGAGGGTCAGCACGGTGTTGTCCCGCGACATCTCCTCGGCCGTCTCGAGCTCGCGGATCACGCTCTTCCACAGCCGCGGTCGCCGGCCGACCCAACGCACCCGGACGCCGAGCTCGGTGAGGTAGTCGCGGCGGCGGTGGATCACGTCGCGGTTGAATCCCATGAGGAACCGCACCTCGTCCGGCGAGCGACGCCAGTTCTCGGTCGAGAACGCGTACGCCGACAGCCACGGCACGCCGAGCTCGATCGCGCCCTCGATGACGTCGAGCAGCGCCGCCTCGCCGGCCTCGTGACCGGCGGTGCGCGGCAGCCCGCGGGACTTGGCCCAGCGACCGTTGCCGTCCATGACGATCGCGACGTGTCCGGGCAGTAGTTCGGCCGGGATCTGCGGCGGCCGCACTCCGGTCGGGTGGGGTCGGGGGGCGCGCGTCACCGACGCCGTCCAGCTCGCATGCCCGACAACCTAGTCGGCCGGGGCTCAGTCGGCCGGGGCCCGCCCCCGCCGATCGACCAGGGGCAGCGACCGCAGGCCGCGCTCGAGGTGCCACTGCAGGTGGGCGGCGACCAGGCCGCTGGCCTCGCGGCGTACCGGTTGCTCGGACCGGTCGGCGGTCGACCAGTCGCCGCGCAGCAGCGCGGTCAGCAGCGTCAGCGTGCCGGGTGCCGGGTGGACCGCACCGGCCGGGCGGCAGGTGGCGCAGACCGCGCCGCCGGCAGGGACGGAGAAGGCCCGATGCGTACCGGGGTTGCCGCAGCGGGCGCAGTCGTCGAGCGCCGGCTCCCAGCCGGCGACCGCCATCGACCGCAGCAGGAAGGCGTCGAGCACCAGGCTGGGCTCGTGTTCGCCGGCGACCAGCGCCCGGAGCGCCCCGATGACGAGCAGGTAGAGCCGCATCGACGGCTCGCGCTCCTCCGCGGTGAGCCGCTCGGCCGTCTCGAGGACCGCCGTACCCGCGGTGTAGCTGCCGTAGTCGCCGACGATGCCCGAGCCGAACGGCGTGATCGTCTCGGCCTGGGTGATGATGTCGAGCGTCCGCCCGGTGTAGAGCTGGACGTCGACGTGGTTGAACGGCTCGAGCCGGGCCCCGAACTTCGACGTCGTCCGGCGTACCCCCTTGCCGACCCCGCGCACCCGGCCGTTTTTCCGGGTGAGCAGCGTGATGATCCGGTCGGCCTCACCGAGCTTCTGCACCCGAAGCACGATGCCGTCGTCCCGGTAGAGGCTCACCACGTCATTGTCCGCGCTCGGCCGACAAAACCCGCCCCCGCCCCGCTGGTACGCCGGTCCGTTCTCCGCCGCCGTGGACAAAACCCACTACTAGTGGGTTATGGGCGTCCCGTACGGCGTGTCGCGGACCAAAACCCACTACTAGTGGGTTTTGTCCACCCCGCAGCAGCCAGTGTCAGAAGCCGAGGCGGCGCAGGTGTCTCGGGTTGCGCTGCCAATCCTTCAACACGCTCACGTGCAGGTCGAGGTAGATCCGGCTGCCGAGAAGCGCCTCGATCTGGTGCCGCGCCGTGGTCCCGACCTCCTTGAGCCGCGCCCCGTGGCTGCCGAGCACGATCGCCTTCTGGCTCGGTCGTTCGACGTAGAGGGTCGCGTAGACGTCGACCAGGTCCTTCCCCTCGCGCGGGCGCATCTCCTCGACCGTCACCGCGATCGAGTGCGGCAGTTCGTCCCGCACCCCTTCGAGCGCCGCCTCGCGGATCAACTCGGCAACCATCACCTGCTCGGGCTCGTCGGTGAGCTCGCCGTCCAGGTAGAGCGGCGGCCCCTCCGGCAGGCGTGCGACGAGCAGGTCGGCGAGGACGTCGACCTGGTACGACGACACCGCCGAGACCGGCACGATCTCGGCGAACTCCCCCAGTTGCGAGACGGCGAGGAGCTTGTCGGTCAATGCGGCATGGCTCACCAGGTCGGTCTTGGTCACGACGGCGATGACCGGCGTACGGCGCAGCTCGGCCAGTTCGGCGGCGATGAACCGGTCGCCCGGGCCGATCGCCTCGTCGGCCGGAAGACAGAGCGCCACCACGTCGACCTCCGACCATGTCGACCGGACGACGTCGTCGAGGCGCTCCCCCAGCAGGGTCCGCGGGCGGTGCAGCCCGGGGGTGTCGACGACGACGAGCTGGGCGTCCGGACGGTGGACGATGCCCCGCACGGCGTGCCGGGTCGTCTGTGGTCGGCCGCTGATGATCGCGATCTTGCTTCCGACCAGGGCGTTGACCAGCGTCGACTTGCCGACATTGGGACGACCGACCAGACAGCCGAAGCCGGACCGGTGCCCGGTCACGGCGGTGGCGTCGTCGGAGCTCATTGCCGCATTGTGTCGCACCGCCGGACAGCGCCGCGTCCCGTCATGATCAAGAGGGGATTCGTACGGCGTTTCGTACCGGAATCCCCTCTTGATCACCGGGTTGCGGGGCCCGCGCCGGCGCGGTCAGCGGAGGAGGTCGCCGCCGAAGTCGAGGGTGGGGTCGCGCCACACGCTGTGCGCGTGGTTGGCCCCGTCCTGGACGTTGTCGTATTCGATGAGCAGCCGGTCGGCCTGTACCCGGTAGTAGTGCGCCTGATCGGCCGGGTCGCCGGCCCACGCGAAGTACGCCTCGGCCGACGCCGGGTCCGCGACCCGCGCCAGGACGTCCTCGGCCAACGCCGCCGGCAGCCGCTCGGCGTACTGCCTGACCAGCCCGGAGAGTACGGCGCGCTGCGGATCGGTCATCGCCTTCGCTGCCAGGCCCGGTGGCGTCCATCGTCCCGTGGGTACCGACGCCCGGTTGGTCTGCAGGATGTCGGCCGGAGCCTCGGGCGCGACGATCGCGTCCGCGCGCTGGTCGGCGTCGAGGCTGCGCACCAACTGCTCGGCCAGGTCGGCCTCGTTCGCGAGCGGGCGCAGGGTGGAGTTGGCGCCGGTGACCGTCACGGCCGGGCGGGCGCCGAGGAAGATCGGTCCCGCGGCGATCCGGCCCTCGACGATGGTGTAGTTGATCGACACGTGGTGCCCGCCGAACCGCCATCCCCACACCGGGCCGGCGGGGTCGCCGAACACCGCGAGGAAGTACAGCTGCGGATCACGCCGGCGGCTGTCCGGCGGCAGACCGGAATAGCTCCCGGTCCAACCCTCCTCCGCGTCGATCAGGTTCTCCAGACCCATCACCGCGGCGAGGACCGCGTAGCCGCGATCGCTCAGCGCGTTGGCCACCAGACGGTGGGTGGCCCGCTGCTGGGTCGCGGTCATGTCGGCGAGGGTCAGCCCGGCCTGGATGTTCGGGGTGTAGAACCACTCGCGCCGCTGGGGGTCGTCGAACGGATATTGCGCGCGGTCGAGCTGGTCGGCGCGCAGCACGCCCAACCAGTCCGCCGCGGCGGTCCCCATCCGGGTGGCCAGCTCACTGACTGCCGGCAACGCGCTCACCTGATCTCCTCTCGCGACGTCCTCGTCCGTCGAGCACCGCGACTGCGGTGGCGCGTGCCCGCACCAGGTCTACCCGACGACGGCCTGCACCGATCCGTCCGGGTCGGCGAGCACCACCGACGCCAGCCCCAGGTCGCGTACGGCGGCAATTGCGGCGGCATCGACGGTCGCCGATCCGCTCACCACCGCCGCGGCCTCAAGGCTGCGGACTCCGCTCGACACCGCGGCGACGACCGCGGCCTGCAGCGCGGACAGAGTCAGCGACGGGAGCGCGACGGTCGCGGCGGCGTAGGTGCGGCCGTCGCTGTCGCGCACCGCCGCACCCTCGTCGGCGCCGGTGCGGGCCGCACTGGCCCGGGCCAGGGTGACAAGCTTGGCGTCCTCGGGGTCCAGCACCACATCGGACTCAGCCATCGACGGTCTGCTCCTGTTCGGACCGGCCGGGTCCGCCGGCCTCGTCGGATTCGGTCGGTAGCCGGTGTACCAGCACGCTGTCGACCCGGTTACGCCGGCCACCCGCGCTCTCGGCAACCAACTCCAGCCCGCACACCTCGGCCCGCGCCCCGGGGATCGGGACCCGGCCGAGCGCCTGGGCGAGCAGGCCGCCCACGGTCTCGACACCGTCGTCGGGCAGCGTGCGGCCGAACAGGTCGCCGAGGTCTTCCAACGTCAGCCGGGAGGTGACCCGGGCGGTGTCCGCGTCGATCCACTCGACCGGGGGCTGCTCGTCGTCGTACTCGTCGGTGATCTCGCCGACGATCTCCTCGAGGATGTCCTCGATCGTGACCAGGCCGGCGGTTCCGCCGTATTCGTCGATGACGACCGCGAGGTGGATCCGCTGCGCCTGCATCTCCCGGAGCAGTTCGTCGACCGGCTTGGACTCCGGCACGAACGTCGCCGGACGCATCACGTCCTCGACCTTGGTCGACCGCAGGCCTTCCTGACGGTCCTGCGCCCGCCGGGCCAGGTCCTTGAGGTAGACGAGACCGACGACGTCGTCGACGTTCTCGCCGATCACGGGGATACGGGAGAAGCCGCTGCGCAGCGCCAGGGCGAGGGCCTGGCCGATCGACTTGGTGTGCTCGATCCAGACAACGTCGGTACGCGGCACCATCACCTCGCGCACGATGGTGTCGCCGAGTTCGAACACCGAGTGGATCATGTCGCGTTCTTCGTGTTCGACGACACCGCGGGCCTCGGCGAGGTCGACCAGCTCGCGCAGTTCCACCTCGGTGGCGAACGGTCCTTCGCGGAAGCCGCGACCTGGGGTGATCGCGTTGCCGACCAGGATCAGCAGCGACGCCAACGGCCCGAGCACCCGGCCGAGCATCCGGGTGATCCCGGCGGTGGCCAGCGCGACGCCGTAGCGGTGCTGGCGACCGATCGTGCGCGGCCCCACGCCGACCAGCACGTAGCTGACGATCGTCATCACCGCCGTGGCCAGGATGACCGCCCGCCAGCCGATGCCGAAGACGTCGATGAGTACGACGGCGACGAGGACCGTCGCGAGCATCTCGGCCCCGACCCGCAGCAGGAGCAGCAGGTTGGTGTGCCGCGCCTTGTCCACGACGATCAGCGCAAGGGTGTGGGCCCGTCGCGACGTGCCCTCCCGGTCCATCTCGTCGACCCGCGCCGGAGACACTGCGGTGAGCGCAGCGTCCACGGCGGCGAAGAATCCGGCGAAGGCCACCAGCACGGCCGCGACGACGAGCAGTACCACGTCGGTCGCGCTCACCCGAGCCGGTCCCTCCCGGAGTCGACCGACGACTGCGTGGGATCGGCCCGCCACGACTGCAGCAGCCGGTTCTGCAGCGCGAACATCCGCCGCTCGTCGTCGGGCTCGGCGTGGTCGTAGCCGAGCAGGTGCAGCACACCGTGAGTCGCGAGCAGGTGCAACTCGTCGTCGAGCGAATGCTTGGCCTGCGCCGCCTGTCTGCGCGCGACCTCCGGACAGAGCACGACGTCACCCAACAAGGCCGGAGCCGGCTCGTCCTCCTCGTCGGGACCGCGGGCGGTGTCCAACTCGTCCATCGGGAAGGCGAGTACGTCGGTCGGACCCGCCTCGTCCATCCACCGGATGTGCAGTGAGGTCATGTACTCCTCGTCGACGAGCAGCACCGACAGCTCGGCGAGCGGGTGCACGTTCATCTCGGCCAGCACGTGGGTCACCACGTCGGCCAGAGCGGTCTCGTCGATGCTGACGCCGGACTCGTTGGCGATCTCGATGGTCATCTCAGCCCTGTCTGCGGGACCTCGGGTCGCGGGCCGGTTCCGACGCCGGCCGGTTGGCCGTCTGGGTGGCATCCCAGCGCTCGTAAGCGTCGACGATCTCGCCGACCAGCCGGTGGCGCACCACGTCGTTGCTGGTGAGCATCGTGAAGTCCACGTCGTCCAACCCGTCGAGGATCTCCCGCACGACCCGCAGACCGGACCGCTGGCCATTCGGCAGGTCGATCTGGGTGATGTCGCCGGTGACGACGACCTTGGACCCGAAGCCGAGCCGGGTGAGGAACATCTTCATCTGCTCGGGCGTGGTGTTCTGCGCCTCGTCGAGCACGATGAACGCGTCGTTGAGGCTGCGTCCGCGCATGTAGGCGAGCGGGGCGACCTCGATCGTGCCGTCCTGGGTGAGACGAGGGATCGACGTGGGGTCGACCATGTCGTGCAGGGCGTCGTAGAGCGGCCGGAGGTAGGGATCGATCTTGTCGAACAGCGTGCCCGGCAGGTAGCCCAGCCGCTCGCCGGCCTCGACCGCGGGACGGGTGAGGATGATCCGGTTGACCTGCTTGGACTGCAGCGCCTGCACGGCCTTGGCCATCGCGAGGTAGGTCTTGCCGGTACCGGCCGGCCCGATGCCGAAGACGATCGTGTGCTTGTCGATCGCGTCGACGTAACGCTTCTGGTTGAGCGTCTTCGGCCGGATCGTGCGTCCGCGCCGGGACAGGATGTTGAAGCTCAGCACCTCGGCCGGACGCTCCGACACCCCGCTGTTCATGATCGACAGCGTCCGTCGTACGGCGTCCGGGGTCAGCGTCTCGCCCCGGTCGAGGAGGGTCAGCAACTCCTCGAAGAAGCGCATCGCGAACGCGTTGTCCGACGGTGCGCCGGTCAAGGTGATCTCGTTGCCGCGGACCAGGATGTCGCTGGTCAGCTGGTCTTCATAGAGGCGGAGCAGCTCGTCCCCGGAACCGAGCAGGGACACCATCGCGTGGCTGGCGGGGACGACGAGCGTGGTCTGGGCAGCAGCTCCGGCGATACCGGGGGTGCCGGCCGAGCCGGCGGACGTGTCTGGCACGGGTGGCGCAGCCTGCGCTTCCTGGGGTGCGAGGACAGGGGACGTACGTGTGACATATCGACTGTACCTGGCAGGTGGACCAGCCGTCTGCCGACAAATGCGGCTGGTGCGACCGCCGCCCGGGAAGACCCCAAATCCACCGCTCTACGACGTATGCCCTCGACCCGGCAAGTCCGGGGCTAACGCGGGGGCGTGGGCTGGTCTCCCCCGCTCCACGGGTCGTCGGCCGGATCGGGCAACGGCGGGACACCGTCGCCCTGACCCACCCGTTCGATGAACACCTCCGGCCCGACCGCCCGGCCGGCGATGGCGTGCTCGCCCCACCTGGTCAGTCCGGCGCTGTCGCGGCGGGCGAGTTCGTCGAGGTAGGACTGGCGTTCGTGGATGAGCCGCAGGCGGTCGGGCACCGAGTGGCACCGGCCGAGCTCCACCGACGTGCGCTCCCAGGCTCGCCCGATCTCCGCGGTACTCGCCTGGGCCGGATCGGCGCGCACCGCCGCTCTCCTCCGGCGGCGGCCCCACAGACCTCCGGTGAGGACCCGCAACACGCGCGATCTACGGTTTTCCCCGGGCATGTCCATCGCTTACCCACGTGAGCGGAACTTACGCGCCCGATGCGGTCATCGGCCGAACTGATGGTGCTCCATGCGGGTGGCGACTAGCCCGGCGGCCAGCCCATCGCGCGACCCCCCAGCAGATGCAGGTGCACGTGGTTCACCGTCTGGTTCGCCTCGGCGCCGGTGTTGAACACCAGCCGGTAGCCGCTGTCGGCGACACCAAGATCGGCGGCGACCGCGCCGGCCTCCCGCATCAGCTCGACCATGACCGCGGGCGCGGCGTTGGCGAGCTCCGCTGCGTTGTCGTAGTGGTCGCGCGGCACGAGCAGCACGTGGACCGGCGCCTGCGGCGTGACGTCGCGGAACGCGTAGGTGGACTCGGTCGAACGCACCGACTCCGACGGCACCTCGCCGGCGACGATGCGGCAGAACAGACAGTCGGCCATGCGGCGATGGTACGGAGTGGCGCCGGCCGGGTCAGCGTCCGTTGAACGCATCCCGCATCCGGGAGAACAGCCCGCCCGGGCCGGCCTTGGAGAGCGGGCGTTCCTCGTCACGCAGCTTGGCCAGCTCGCGCAGCAGCTTCTCCTGCTCCGGGTCGAGCCGGGTCGGCGTACTGACCTCGACGTGCACCAGCAGGTCGCCGCGGCCCACCCCGCGCAGGTGCGGGATTCCGCGGGCCCGCAGCGTCACCACGGCGCCGGACTGTGCGCCCGCGCGGATGTCGATGTCCTCCTCGCCGTCGAGGGTGTGCAGCGTGAGGCTGGTGCCGAGCGCCGCCGCGGTCATCGGCAGCGTGACCCGGCAGTGCAGGTCGTCGCCGTCGCGGCTGAAGACGTCGTGCGGACGCTCGCTGACCTCGACGTAGAGGTCGCCGGCCGGACCGCCGCCGGGCCCGACCTCGCCCTGCCCGGAGAGCCGGATCCGCATCCCGTCCTCGACGCCGGCCGGGATCTTCACCGAGATCGTCCGCCGGGTCCGGACCCGGCCGTCGCCGGCGCACTCCGGGCACGGGTTGGGGATCGTCTCACCGACCCCGAGGCAGGTGGGGCAGGTACGCGCGGTCATCACCTGACCGAGGAACGAGCGCTGCACGCTCTGCACCTCTCCGCGGCCGCCGCAGGTGTCACACGTCCGCGGCGCCGTACCGGGGGCGGTGCCCGCTCCCGAGCAGGTTTCGCACCGTACGGCGGTGTCGACGGACAGCTCCTTGCTGGTGCCGAACGCCGCCTCGGAGAGGTCGACGTCGAGCCGGATCAGCGCGTCGGCGCCCTGGCGCGCCCGACCCCGCGTCCCGCGGGCGGTACCGCCGCCGAAGAACGCGTCCATGATGTCGCCGAAACCGGCGAAGCCGCCGGCGAACGGGTCGCCACCGCCGCCACCGGCGGGGGCGAGCGGGTCGCCGCCGAGGTCGACCATCCGGCGCTTCTCCGGGTCCCGCAGCACCTCGTAGGCCGCCGCGACCTGCTTGAAGCGCTCCTGCGCCTCCGGGTCGGGGTTGACGTCGGGGTGCAGGTCGCGCGCCTGCTTGCGGTAGGCGCGCTTGATCTCCTCAGGAGACGCATCGGTGCGCACGCCAAGCACGCCGTAGTAGTCGGTTGCCACGTTCCTCAGCTTCCTGCCAGCAGCTCGCCGACATAGCGTGCAACAGCTCGGACAGCGCTCATGCTCCCCGCGTAGTCCATGCGGGTCGGGCCCAGGACGCCGATACCGCCGAGCGCGAGACCACCGGATCCGTAGCCGGTGGAGATGGCCGACGTCGACCGTAGCCCCTCGTAGGTGATCTCCTCGCCGATGCGTACCCGCACGGCGGGCGGCGCCTCGGTCTCACCGAACAGCCGGAGCAGCACCGCCTGTTCCTCGAGTGCCTCGAGGACGGGGCGCAGCGAGTGCGGGAAGTCGAGGATGTCGAGGTTGCCCCGCCCGCCCAGCACGACCCGCTCCTCGGGGCGCTCCACGAGCGTCTCGAGCAGCACCGACGACAGGCTGGTCACGATCGGTCGGAGGTCGGGGTCGACGGCGTCGGGCATGGTGGCGACGATGTCCGGCGCGTCGGCGAGCAGGCGGTCGCGCAGCCAGCTGTTGAGGGTGCCGCGCAGATCCACCACCTGCTCGTCGGTGGTGTCGCCGGGCAGTTCCACGATCCGCTGCTCGACCCGGCCGGTGTCGGTGATCAGCACCAGCATGAGCCGGTTGGCGGCCAGGTGGACCACCTCGAGATGCCGGACGGTGCTGATCGACAGGCTCGGGTACTGCACGATCGCGACCTGGTGGGTGATCTGGGCCAGCAGCCGCACGGTGCGGCGCAGGACGTCGTCGAGGTCGACCGCGCCCGCGAGGAACGAGTGGATCGCCCGCCGTTCGGCCGGCGACAGCGGCTTGACCGAGGACAACCGGTCGACGAAGAGCCGGTAGCCCTTGTCCGTCGGGACCCGGCCGGCACTGGTGTGCGGCTGGGTGATGTAGCCCTCTTCCTCCAGTACCGCCATGTCGTTACGGATCGTGGCGGGTGAAACGCCGAGATTGTGGCGATCTGCCAACGCCTTGGACCCGATCGGCTCATTCGTCGACACGAAGTCCTCGACGATGGCACGCAGGACCTCGAGCTTGCGCTCCTCGAGGCTCATCGCCACCTCCTCTGGCACTCCGGTTCACAGAGTGCCAAGTGTACGTCGGCCCCGCGACTCGACGGCCCGGCGCGGGCGTGGACTCTGCCACGTCCCGGGCCAACTCGACGGATTGCTCCGACGGACTAGTCTCGTCGGGTCCGTACGCGACAGGCAGGGGTCCGAGGTGATCTTCAAGGACGTCCGGGAGGGACGCCCGTATCCCGACCACGGGTTCTCTTCCCGTGACTGGGCCACGATCCCGCCCCGGCAGGTCCGGCTGGACGAGCTCATCGCGACCAAACGCGAACTGGCGCTGGACCGGCTGCTCGAGCAGGACTCGACCTTCTACGGCGACCTGTTCCCGCACGCGGTGCAGTGGAACGGTGACCTCTACCTCGAGGACGGGCTGCACCGGGCCCTGCGGACGGCCCTCCACCAGCGGAACGCGCTGCACGTCCGGGTGCTCGACCTCGACCGGCGCGACTCCGCCTGAGCCCCCCTCACAGCCAGCCCTTCTCGCGGGCTGCGTGCACGGCCGCCACCCGGTTGCGGGCGCCGGTCTTCTGGATGGCCGACGACAGGTAGTTGCGCACGGTGCCTTCGGAGAGGAAGAGCCGCCCGGCGATGTCGGCGACGGTGGAGCCGTCCGAGGACGCTCCGAGGACCTCCCGCTCCCGCCCCGACAGCGGATTCGGACCCTCGGTGAGCGCCGCGGCGGCCAGGCCGGCGTCGATGACCCGCTCGCCGGCAAGCGCCCGCCGGATCGCATCGGCCAGCTCGCCGGCCGGCCCGTCCTTGACGAGGAAGCCCGCTGCGCCGGCCTGCATCGCCCGGCGCAGAAAACCCGGCCGGCCGAACGTGGTGAGGATCAGCACCCGGCATGCGGGCAGGGAGTCGTGCAGTTGGGCCGCCGCCGTCAATCCGTCCATGCCGGGCATCTCGATGTCGAGCAGGGCGACGTCGGGCCGGAGATCGAGCGCGGCCGGCACGACTGCATCCCCGGTGCCGACCTGCGCCACCACCTCGAGGTCCTCCTCGAGGTCGAGCAGCGCGGCGATGGCGCCGCGCACCATCGCCTGGTCCTCGGCCAGCAGCACCCGGATCACGGGCTGCATTGTGCCCGCCGTAGGGGTGGCCGCAGGTCAGTGGGCGGGGGCCGCCTGGGCGTCCCGTTCGGCAGCTCGCGGCGCTGTGGCGTAGGAGGGTGCATCCAGCGGGACGTTCACCGCGAGCTGGAACCCGCCGTCGGCCCCGGCTCCGGCCCGGAGCCGTCCACCGGCCGCCGCCATCCGTTCGGCGAGGCCGGCCAGACCGTGCTGCCCCGTCTCCGGCCCGACCGGGCAGTCCTCGGCCGGGCCGACACCGTCGTCCCGCACCACCATCCGGGCATGGTCGTGCGCCCGGTGCATCTCGATGCGGACCTGTCGGGCGTGGCTGTGCCGCAGGATGTTGGTGGTCGCCTCACGGACGGTCCAGCCGAGCAGCGACTCGACCGCGGCCGGGAGCGGCGCGCCCGGCGCGGGCAGCTCGACGGTCATCCCGGCCGCCTCGAGTGCCGCCCGGGCGCCCGTGAGCTCCTCGTCGAGGGACCGCCGGTAGCCGCTGACCGCCTCGCGCACCTCGACGAGCGCCTGCCGGGCCACCGCCTCGATGTCGCGGACCTCCGCCTCGGCGCGGTCGGGGTCGCGGGGGATCAGTCGCTCGGCGAGCTCGCTCTTGATCGCGATCAGCGACAGGCTGTGCCCGAGCAGGTCATGCAGGTCGCGGGCGAAGCGCAGCCGCTCCTCGGACACCGCGAGGCGGGCGTTCTCCTCCCGGGTGGTCGCCAGCTCGCGGATCAGCGCCGCCATCCGCCCGATACCGATCATGCCCACCGGGCAGAGCAGGGTGAGCAGCGTCAGGCTGAGTACGGAGCCCGCGTCGGCGTGCCGGACGAGCAGCACCCCCAGGGTCGCCGCGGCGAGAACGACGATCACCCGGAAGCCGGTGCGGGGCGTCACCGACACCACCAGCGCGCAGCTCGCGTAGATCATCAGCCCGGCGAAGTTCCCGCCGAACGCGAGCGGCATGCCGATGGCCAGCACGACCAGCGCGACGGGATAGCGGAGCGGGTGGACCCGCCCGGCGTTGTCCAGCGGGTGCATCAACCGACGCAGCGAGACCAGCCGCAGGTAGATGACCACGAACGCGGCGAGCGCGAGCGATGCCACCGCGACCTGCCACGCCGGACGCTGCGTCGTCGCGAGGTCGATGACCGGGTAGGCCAGGAAGACGAGGTAGACGGCGCCCCAGGTCAGGCCGAGCCGCGATCCCTTCCCCCTACCGGGCCAGAACCGGTCGGGTTTCTGCTCGTCTGCCATGCCACTCCTCCATCGCGCCCCGATCACCGTACGGGAGCGCTCACCGCGGTCGGCAGTGCCACGGATCCGGTCCTTGACGTGACGGATGTCACTCGACGAGGTCGCGGACCACGGCGTCGGCGAGCAGCCGGCCGCGCAGGGTCAGCACCGCGCGGCCCTCGTCGTAGGCGGCCCGGTCGAAGAGCCCGTAGGTGAGCATCCGGTCGGCCTCGGCCCGGCGGGCGGCCGGGATCTCCTGCAGCGCGAGGCCGTCGGCCAGCCGGATCCGCAGCAGGACCCGTTCGGTACGGCGCTGCTGCGGGTCGAGCACCTCACGGGCCTGCGCGGGGGTCTCCCCCGCGGCCAGTCGGGCGGCGTAGGCGGCCGGATGCTTGACGTTCCACCAGCGCACGCCGCCGACGTGGCTGTGCGCGCCCGGACCGATCCCCCACCAGTCGCCGCTGGTCCAGTAAAGGAGGTTGTGCCGGGCCCGGGCGGAGGGCTGACGGGCCCAGTTCGACACCTCGTACCACGCGAAGCCGCCGGCGGACAGCGTCTGCTCGGCCTGTGCGTAGCGGTCGGCGAGGATGTCGTCGTCCGGGGCGGGCAGCTCGCCGCGGGCCACCTGCCGGCCCATCCGGGTGCCCTCCTCGACGACCAGCGCGTAGGCCGAGACATGGTCCGGCCCGGCGCCGATCGCCGCGTCGAGCGAGTCCTGCCAGTCGTGTTCGGTCTCCCCGGGGGCGCCGTAGATCAGGTCGAGGTTGACGTGGTTGAACCCGGCCTTGCGGGCGTCCTCGACCGCGTCGACCGCCCGCCCCGGGGTGTGCTGGCGGTCCAGGACGGCGAGCACGTGCTCGGCGGCCGACTGCATTCCGAGGCTGACCCGGGTGAAGCCGGCCTCGCGCAGCCGGGACAGGTAGGCCGGGGTCACCGACTCGGGGTTGGCCTCCGTGCTCACCTCGGCGTCGGGAGCGAGCCCGAACAGCTCGCGGACCTCGCCCAACAGGGCGGACAGGTGCTCGGCCGGCAGCAGGCTCGGCGTACCACCGCCGACGAACACCGTGTCGACCTGCGGCGTGCGGTCACCGAGCACATGCCGCGCCAGCCGGATCTCGCTCAGGGCGACGTCGACGTAGGACGACGCCGAGATGCCCGGCAGCTCCAATGCCGTGTAGGTGTTGAAGTCGCAGTAGCCGCACCGGGTCGCACAGAACGGCACGTGGATGTACAGGCCGAACGGCACCCGACCCACGCCGGTGCGGACGTGTTCGGGTAACGAACCGTCCCGAGGGACCGGCTCGCCGTCCGGCAGCGCAGGGCTCACGGGTGCAGTGTTTCAATGCCGGACGGATCCGGCTAGCAGCCGGTCCCGCTGGCGCGCCGCCGAGCCGACCCGAAGGAGACCTCGTGGCTGACGAGTTGGTGCATTACGACGTACGGCGTGGGACGGCCCTCCTCACCCTCGACTCACCGGCCAACCGCAACGCGCTGTCCCGGGCGCTCATGGCCCGGCTCGGCGACCTGCTGGCCCGGGCGGGTTCCGATCCGCAGGTGCGGGTGATCGTGCTCGCCCACGCCGGGCCCGTCTTCTGCTCCGGGATGGACCTGACCGAGGCCCGCGGCGACGCGGCGAGCATGCCGGTCACCGACCTGCCCCGCATCCTGCAGGCGGTATGGGAATCGCCGAAACCGGTCGTCGCTCAGGTCGGCGGCGCGGCCCGGGCCGGCGGTCTCGGCCTCATCGCGGCCAGTGACATCGCCGTGGCGGCGCGGTCGGCGACGTTCGCCTTCAGCGAGGTGCGGATCGGCGTCGTACCGGCGACCATCGCGCCGACGGTGCTGCCGCGGATCGCGCCGCGCGCCGTGCAGGAACTCTTCCTGACCGGTGCGGTCTTCGACGGCGACCGGGCCGTCCAGATCGGCCTGGTCACCGAGGCCGTCGACGACGGTGCCGTCGAGTCGGCGGTCGGACGCTACGTCGACCTTCTCGCCCGCGGCGGACCCGAGGCGCTGGCCGAGACCAAACGCCTGCTGCGGGAGGCGAGTGCGCCGGCCCTGGCCGAGGAGTTCGCGGCGATGTCCGCCGTGTCGGCCCGGCGGTTCGCGTCCGCCGAGGGGCAGGAAGGGATTGCGGCATTCCGCGAGAAGCGGCCGCCGCAATGGGCGGCCGAACTCTGAGAGCGGGTCACCGGTCGGTCAGCAGGACGGTCAACGGACGCGGCCCGTCCCGCGACTCCTCGACCGCCTGCGCCAGGATCTCGCGGACGGCGGCGTCGGTCGCCGGGTCGGCCGCGCCCAGGGCCGCCGGCCGTTCCCACACCAGGGCCAGCGGACCGGGCGGGAGCCAGGACAGGTCACCGACGCTGTCGGCCAGCGCGTCGAGGTTGCGGCCGAACCAGCCCGGGAAGGACAGCGCCGCGGCGACGGCGTCGAGGAACCCGGCCTTCGACGACTGCTCGGCGACGACGTACGGCCTCAGTCCGTGCGCGGTCGCGGCTGCGACCGCCTCGGCGACCCCGTCGTCGATGCGGTAGACCCCCGGTCCGGTGAACGTCATCGGTCCGGGTCCACATGCACGAACGAGACGTAGTGGTTAGCGGTGTAGTAGAACTGCCCGCCGCGGCCA
This sequence comes from Mycobacteriales bacterium, assembly GCA_036497565.1. NCBI lineage: Bacteria > Bacillati > Actinomycetota > Actinomycetes > Mycobacteriales > Mycobacteriales bacterium. The sequence continues at coordinate 1,314 of DASXJE010000027.1, read as the reverse complement.
TGGATGATGCGCCGCGGTCCGCGGTCGGACTCCCCCGGCGTGATCACGGTGTACTCCCGGTAGTAGCCGGTCGGCTCGGCCGGCAGCAGGTGCTCACGGTTGTCGAAAACCACGCCGTCCCGCGAAAACGGATACGGACCGCCCCGCTCGACCAGGGCGATGGTCGCCTGAGCCTGCCCCGGCAGGCCGGTCGCGGCGACGGTCCGCGGATGCGGATCGCCGGAGCCGCCGCGCGCGGACTCGACGAGGTAGCCACCGCCGAGCAATGCCGCCAGCACGATCAGCGCCAGCAGCGGCCGACGGATCCCCACCACGTCGACGACTGTACGGTCGTTCGATGCTTGCTGCGTATGCCACCGCGCCCAACTCGGACGACCCGCTCGCGGCGCTCGCCGTCGGCGACCGGCCCGATCCGCAGCCGCCCGAGGGCTGGACGACGGTCGCGGTCAAGGCCGCCTCGCTCAACCGGCACGACGTCTTCACCCTGCAGGGAGTCGGTCTGCCCGCCGACCGCTACCCGATGATCCTCGGCTGCGACGCCGCCGGGATCGACGAGGACGGCAACGACGTCGTCGTCCACGGGGTGATCAGCGACCCGGGCTGGTCCGGCGACGAGACCCTGGACCCGAAGCGCACGCTGCTCTCCGAACTGCACCCGGGCACCTTCGCCGAGCGGGTCGCCGTACCCCGTCGCAACCTGCTCCCGAAGCCGGCCGACCTCTCCTACTCCGAGGCCGCCTGCCTGGGCACCGCCTGGCTCACCGCCTACCGGATGCTCTTCGGCAAGTCCGGGCTGCGGCCGGGCGGCACGGTGCTCGTGCAGGGCGCCACCGGTGGGGTGTCCACCGCGGCGATCGCGCTGGGGCGCGCCGCGGGCTTCCGGGTGTGGGTGACCGGCCGTACCGAGGCCAAGCGGGAGGCGGCGCTGCGGATCGGCGCGCACGCCACGTTCGAGCCGGGCGCCCGACTGCCCGATCGCGTCGACGCCGTACTCGAGACCGTCGGCAAGGCGACCTGGGACCACTCGCTGAAGTCGCTGCGACCGGGCGGGACCGTGGTGGTCTCCGGTGCGACGACCGGGCCCAACCCGCCGGCGGCGCTCAACCGGATCTTCTTCCTCCAGCTCAACGTCGTCGGCTCGACGATGGGCACCCGCGACGAGTTCGCCGCGCTGATCCGCTTCCTCGACACGTCCGGGGTGCGGCCGGTGATCGATACCGAACTGCCGCTGGCCAAGGCGGCCGACGGCGTCGCCGCCATGCTCTCCGGTGACCCGGTCGGCAAGATCGTCTTCACCACCCCCTGACCGCTGCC
>DASXJE010000026.1 GCA_036497565.1 Mycobacteriales bacterium | reverse complement strand
GGCTCGCCGACCAGCCCGAAGGCCTCCTACTCCATTGCCGGTGGACTGCTCGCCGGCCTGCTCCTCGGGTTGATCATGGCGGTCATCCGGGAGAAGTCCGACCACCGGGTCTCCGGCGCCACCGACCTCGAACGGCGGCTCGACCTTGCCGTCCTCGCCGAGCTCCCTCGCACCCGGCGCCGGCGGGCGGAGGGCCTGGCCGGCACGGCGACACCCACCGGGGCGGCATTCCGCCGGCTCGCCAACCAGGTGCAGGCCGCCCTCGGCGGGACCCACCGTGCACTGCTCGTCGCGCCGGTCGTCCGGGGCACCGGAGCGGCGATCGTCGCGCCCAACCTCGCCGCAGCGCTTGCCCGTGGCGGGTCGAATGTGATCCTGCTCTGCGCCGATCCCACATCGGCGTCGACGACGAGGGTGCTCGATGTGGCCGGCGCCGAGGGCCTCGCGGAAATCCTGTACGACCACCGCACCATTGAAGACGTCGTCACCCACCTGACCCAGCTCCCCCGCCTCCTCGTCGTCGGTCCCGGTCTCCGACCGGAGCTCGCCGAGGAGGGGGTGCAGAACGAGAAGGTGTCGTCGCTACTCAGTGCGCTCCGCGCGACCGCCGACTACGTCATCGTCGAGGCACCCCCGACGTCGAAGAGCGCCGATGCGCAGACCCTCGCGGCGCTCGTCGATGCCACCGTGCTGGCCGTCGAGCCGAAGGCGACCAGCTACGCCCAGGTCCTCGACGCCGTCCACCAACTCGACGGTGTCGGGTCGGAGATTCTCGGCAGCGTCGTCGTACCCTCCATCCGGTGGACGGCGGCACCGAAGGAGGCCCTGTCGCGGCATGCGGTCGGCCACAACGGGACGGGCGGGCAGCGACACGAGACGCTGTCCAGCGCGGAGGCAGAGCGAACCGTGCCGGCGAACGATCCGACGGCCATCGCCACCAGCCCGACGCCGGACTCCTGAGCAGGCCGCCGATGTCCCGTCGGCATTCGATCGCGTGCGGGCTCCTCCTCATGCTCGCGATCGGCGCACTCGCCCTGAGCAGTTGCCGCGCGAGCGGCGTGGCCAGCGGCTCGACGCGATCCCACTCAGCCACGGCCGACTCATCCACGGCCGTTTCGTCCCCGTCCGAGTCGCCGTCGGCGGACCCCACATCGTCGGAGTCGGCCGAATCGGCGACGACCTTTCCCCTCACCGGAGCGGCCGCGTCCGGAGCCGCCGCGGCCTCCCGCCCGGTCCTCGCGGTCGCGGTGCCGGTCGGCCCCGGTCTGCCCGCGCCGACCGGGCTGCAGGCCGCCGACATCGTTTATGCCGGCTATCCGGCGGGCGACGCGGTCCGCTACCTGGCTCTCTTCCAATCGCAGCAGCCGGCTCGCGTCGGACCGGTCGGCCCGGCCGCGCCCGAGGACGGCCGACTGCTCGACGTCATGCACCCGCTATTCGCGTTCAACGATGGCCCGAAGCGGTTCGTGCACCCGCTGTCCCGCACCTCCGTCGTCGCTCTCCCCCGTTCGGCGCACGCCGCCGCCTACACCGTGACCTCGGGGAAGCCCTACGCGACGCCATCGGCCCTTCTCGCATTGGCGTCGCCGCGTTCCGCAGCCCCTGTCATTCTTCTCCCGCACTCCCGCCCGCTCGTCGGCTCCGGCGTGCGTGCCGCGCACACCCTCACGATCACGATGCCCGGCCGCACGCCGCTGACCTGGCGGTACGACGCGAAGCCGCGCGGCTGGCGGTCCACCGGCACCGGTGGCGCGACACCGACCAACGTCATCGTGCAGGTGATGCCGTACCGCTCCGTCCTCGACCGGAACCACGGAACGCCGGTGCGCAGCCCGGTCATCGTCGGCACGGGCAGCTGCCGGGTCGTGTCGCTCGACCAGACGGCCGGGTGCACCTGGTCGAAGCCCGGCGCTGCGAAGCTGACCAACTACGTCGACGCGGGAGGCTTCCCGTTGCAGTTCGCTCCTGGCCCTACCTGGGTCCTCCTCGTCCCTCCGGGCAGCACCGTGAAGACCGGGTAGCGCGGCGATGACGACGACGGCCCCGGCGCGGCAGGGAGAACCCCGGCACAATCCCCATCCGGCTTCCGGACTCGACCGAGCCCGCCCGGTGCGATTCTTCTCGCTCCGGCCCGGCTGGCCGCTGACGGCGCTGATCGTGGGCTTTCCGCTGTGGTGGGCGCTGGGGCTGGGCACCTTCATCTTCCCCATCCTGGCGCTGCCTATGGCGGTCGAGTTGCTCCGCCGCCGGCCTATCAAGGTGCCGCCGGGCTTCGGGGTGTGGCTGCTCTTCCTGCTGTGGGTCTTCGCGAGCCTCGTCATGCTCAAGGCCAACCCGCCGGGCACGCGCAGCGGGAGCAGCCAGATCATTTCCGAGTCGCTACGCATCGTCGAATACCTGACCGCGACGATCGTCTTGCTGTACGCCGGAAACCTGACCGAGAAGGAGATGCCACAGCGACGGCTCACCAGCCTGCTGAGCTATCTCTTCCTGGTCACGGTCGGCGGCGGCCTCCTCGGGCTGGTGGCGCCGAGATTCCAATTCACCGCCCCCCTCGAGTTGTTGCTGCCGCATTCGATGCGGACCAACCTCTTCGTGAAGAGCCTGGTGCACCCGACGGCGGCGCAGGTCCAGGTGGTGCTCGGGTACTCGGCGCCCCGACCCAGCGCACCGTTCGGCTACACCAACACCTGGGGTAACTGTCTGTCGATCCTCTTGGTGTGGATCATCGTCGGCTGGGTCATCAGGGGCTCCTCCCGCCAGCGCATCATCGGTCTCATCGCGGTCGCGATCTCGGTCGTGCCGATCGTCTTCTCCCTCAACCGCGGCCTGTGGGTTGCGCTGGGCGTATGCGCGATTTACGTCGCCGTCCGGCTGGCCGCGCGCGGCAAGGTGGTCGCGGTCGGGGTCCTCGCCGTCGTCCTGGTGGGAGGAGCTGTCGCCTTCGTCGTATCGCCGCTGCACGACGTCGTGACCAGCCGGTTCCAGCACGGGCAGAGCAACAGCATCCGCAGCTACACGGTCACCCAAGCGATCACCGGCGCGACCCACTCGCCGATCCTCGGCTACGGAAGCACCCGCAACACGCTGGGCAGCGCGCAGTCCATCAGCGTCGGCAAATCCGCGACCTGCCAGCTGTGCGGTAACAGCACCATCGGGAGCAACGGGCAGTTCTGGTTGGTGCTGATCTCCCAGGGATACGTCGGCGCGATTCTCTATGTGTGGTTCTTCATCGCCGCGGCGTGGCGCTACCGACGGGACAAGTCTGCCATCGGCATGGGCGGCGTACTCGTCCTGCTGCAGTCCTTCGTCTACATGCTGGTCTACAACGCGCTCATCGTGCCGCTGGTCCTCTACATGTTGTCCGTCGCGCTGATGTGGCGCAACGACATGCAGAGTACGAGCGGATCCACCACCTCGCCGGCGCTGTCCCGCCGGCATTCAGCACCTTTCACCCCCCAACGAGCGACGGGGTTGCACCGGTGAGGTCCACGCGCGCAGTCCCATCCCGGGGTTTGGTTCCCTCGAGCGCCGACGGCGCGGCGCGGACCGCCTACCTCCGAGAGATCGGCGCACTGCTGTGGCCGCCGCCGGCGTCGGTCGTCGTCGCCGGTTCCGGCGCCGACCCCCGCACGCCGACGACCGAGGTCCTTCTCGTTCCGGATGCCCGCCGGCCCCGGCTGCTCGTGCCCGCCGGAAAACCGCGGGCAGCAGCGGCCGCGGTCCGGCGTTACAGCCAACCGCGGTCACGTATGGCCTGGCTGCGGACGCAGGCACTGTCCCTGTCGATCCGGACCGGCGTCGGCGACAAGGTGTTGCGAGACCGGGTCCGCGTCTACGACGGATCGGATGCCGACACCATCGAGACCTACCTCTGCGAGGTCCTCGGCAGGGACGTTCGTCTCAGCCTGCACATCGGTCCTCCGCGGGCCAATCGCAAACCCGTGCTGCAGTTGGTCAGCGACAAGGGTGTGACGATGGGGTTCGCCAAGATCGGCGTCAACGACCTGACCCGACGGCTGGTCCGGGCCGAGGGCAGCGCCCTGCGAACTCTTGCCTCGGCGGATCTCCCCTCGATGACCATCCCCTCGGTGCTGCACGACGGCCGGTGGCGTGAGCTCGAGGTACTCGTGCTGTCGGCCCTTCCGGTGCGGCGACGCCGCGGCTCGTCATCTGCGGCGCGAGTCACGTCGGCAGCGATCGAACTTGCCCGTGTCGCCGGGACTACCACCGAGACTCTCGCCGCGAGCGACTACTGGCGAAACCTCGCCGCCCGCCTGGCCGACGCGGGAGACGGGCGTGCCGCAGACTCACTACGCACGATCATCGGCGAGCTCACAGCACGAGCGGGAAGCACCACCCTCACCTTCGGTGCATGGCACGGCGACTGGTCGCCCTGGAACATGTCCGTGCTTCGGGACACCGTCCTGGTGTGGGACTGGGAACGCTTCACGACGGGCGTCCCGGTCGGTTACGATTTGGTGCATTACGCTCTCCAGGATCTCGTCGTGGTCAAGCGTCGGGAGCCCGCCGGTGCGGTCGGTGATCTGCTTGCCGTCGCACCGGAATTGCTCAAGCCGATAGGGCTCGCCGACGACGTGGCGACCGTGACCGCGATGCTCTATCTCATCGAGCTCGCCGGCCGGTACGTCGTCGACGGGCAGGCCGAAGCCGGTGCGCGCCTGGGGGCGCCGGAAGAGTGGCTGCTGCCACAACTCGCCGCGAAGATCGCGACGATGACAGGGGGAACACCATCATGAAGATCGCCGGCAGGCCGATCCCGCGGAGGGTCAAGAGAGTCGCTCTCACGGCGTCCGAGCTCACCGGCCAACTGACGCGGAACGCGCGAATGCTCCCGGACTTTCTCATCGTCGGCGCGCAACGCAGCGGCACCACCTCGATGTACAAGACCCTGAGTCAGCATCCTGCGGTGCTCAAAGCCGTGCTCCGTAAGGGAGTTCACTACTTCGACGTCGGTTACACCAACGGCCCCGGTTGGTATCGCGCTCAGTTCCCGCTGCAGTACACCGCGACCCGCACGCAGCGTGCCCTCGGCGTCCGCCCGTTGACCGGCGAGTCGAGCCCCTACTACATGTTCCATCCGCTCGCGGCAGAACGCATTGCCCGGGACCTACCCTCGGTCCGGCTGATCGTTCTGCTCCGTGACCCGGTAGAACGGGCGTACTCGGCACACACCCACGAGGTCGCCCGCGGCTACGACCTGGAGAAGTCCTTCGAACGTGCGCTGGAGCTCGAGGAGGAGCGGACGCGCGGCGAGGCCGAGCGCATCATCGCCGACCCGACCTACAACAGCCACAGCCTTCAGCATCAGTCCTACGTCGCCCGCGGTCGCTATGTCGAGCAGATCGAGCGCCTCGAACGCGCAGTGGGCCGCGACCGTATCCACGTCGTCGACAGCCAGGACTTCTTCGAGAAGCCCGAGCCGGCCTACCGCGAGGTGTTGTCCTACCTCGGACTCCCCGAACTCGGGTCACCGGACTTCGAGCAGCACAACGCCCGGCCGCGCTCCCCGATGTCGGACTCGCTCCGGACAAGGCTTGACGAGTACTTCCTTCCGTACGACGAGCGGCTCGCCGGATGGCTCGGCGCGACCCCCAGCTGGCGGCGGTGACGAGCACCAGACAGGAACCCGACCGGCGGCCAGCGGAGTCCGCACGACCGGCGTCCAGCAAGTCCGAACTCGGCGCGGTGGCCCGCGGTGGGGTGCTGAACCTCGTCGGCGCCGGCACATCGTCGGTGGCGAACTTCGTCCTCGTCGTCCTCGTCACCCGAGGCTTCGACAAGACCACCGCAGGCGTCTTCTTCACGGCGACCTCGGTGTTCCTGCTGGGCGCCAGGGTCGCCGAGCTCGGCACCACGACCGGTCTCGTCTACTTCATCTCCCGCTTCCGCAGTCTGGGCACCACCAGCCGGATCCGCGGCTCTCTGCGGATCGCGCTGCTGCCCGTGCTCGTGACGTCGGTGCTCGCCGCCGTCGTCGCGATCTTCCTCGCCCCGGACATGGCGGGGTGGCTGGTGCACGGCGACTCCGGAGACTTCGCGACCTTCCTGCGGATCCTGGTCGTGTTCCTGCCGCTGGGAGCGGCCTCCGACGCTTTGCTGTCGGCGACCCAGGGAATCGGCACCATGCGCCCGATGGTGGCCGTCGAGAAGGTCGGCCGGCCGGTCGCGCAGGTGCTCCTCACGGTGATCGCCGTCGTCCTGGGGTCGCAGCTCGTCCTGCCGTTCGCCTGGGTCGTGCCCTATCTGCCGGCGGCGGTGCTGGCAGCCTTCTGGCTGCGCAAGCTGCTGCGCCGATCCGGCGTCCGCGCCGAAGGACCCACCACGATCGAGCCTGGCCAGATCAGCGAGTTCTGGCGGTTCACCGCCCCCCGTGCCCTGGCCAGCGTCGTACAACTTGCCCTGCAACGGCTCGACATCGTCCTCGTCGCAGCGATCAAGGGCCCGATCGACGCCGCGATCTACACCGCGGCCACCCGGTTCCTCGTCGTCGGGCAGCTCGGCGCCCAGGCGATCACGACGTCGGTCCAGCCGCGGCTGAGCCAGCGGTTAGCCCGCCACGAGAAGGACGCCACCAACCACCTGTACCGCATCGCGACGGGTTGGCTGATCCTCGTCACCTGGCCGCTCTACCTGATGTGTGCAGTGTTCGCGCCGTACATGACCCGCCTCTTCGGACACGGCTACACGGCCGGCACCACAGTCGTCGTCCTGCTCTCGCTGACCATGCTGATTGCGACCGCATGCGGAATGGTCGATGTGGTCCTGATCATGGGCGGGCGCACCACGTGGAACCTGGGCAACGCGGTGCTGGCGCTGGTCGTCAACATCACCGTCGACATCCTCCTGATCCCGCACCTCGGCATTCTCGGCGCAGGGATCGGGTGGTCGGCCGCCATCCTGGTCAACAACCTCCTGCCGCTGTCTCAGATCGCCTTCGTCCTCGGACTTCACCCGTTCAGCCGCGCCAGCTTCACCGCGATCCTCATCGCCGGAGTCTGCTTCGGCCTCGTCCCGGGTCTGGTCCGACTGTTCGGCGGTACCCAGCTCGTCCCCCTGCTCGTCGCCTCCGTCATCGGCACCTTGCTGTTCCTCGGTGCGTTGTGGTTACAGCGCCAACCGCTCGCGCTCGACGCCCTCGCCACGCTGCGGCCGGGCCGCCGCGGCAGTCCGCGACACGCCGCCACGAAGGGAGCCTGACCGATGGGAGCCCCCCAGGACCGCCCGGGCCCGCTGTTGGTCACCGGGCTGCCCCGGACAGGCACGAGCTGGGTCGGGAAGATGCTCGAACTGAGCAACGCCGTGGTCTACGTCAACGAGCCACTCAATCCGCAGCATCCACCCGGGCACTCCCCCGGCGTGCTCGACGCCCGGGTGACCCACCGGTTCCAGTACATCTGCGCCGACAACGAGGAGGACTGGCTCCCGGCATTCCGGCGGACCGCGTCGCTGCGCTACGGGCTGCGTGCCGAACTCCGCACGAACCGGTCCGCCTATGACCTCGGCCGGATGGTGAAGTACCTGACCGCATTCGAGTCGGGTCGCCTCCGCGGCCGACGCGCCCTCTTCGACGATCCCTTCGCCGTGCTCTCCTCCGCATGGATCGCCGATCGGCTCGGCGCCACCGCCGTCGTGCTGGTCCGCGATCCCGTCGCCATCGTCGGGAGCTGGCGCCGGCTCGGCTGGACGACGTACTTCCACGAGCTGCTCGAGCAGCCGCTGCTGATGCGCGATCTGCTCGGACCGTACGACGAGCGCATGCGGGCGCTCGTCGGGTCGCAGGACCACGTCGCGAAGATCGCCCTGCTGTGGTGCGCGGTCTACGACGCGGTAGCCCAGCTGTGCGCGGCGAACCCGGCGCTGCACCTCGTCCGCTACGAGTCGTTGGCCTCGGACCCGGTCGCGGAATTCCACGCCCTGTACGACATCTGTGCGCTCCCGTGGGACGAGCGGGTCCGATCGGCGCTCGTCGCGGCGACCACCGGGTCGGGCGGCACCACGAACTCGCACGCATGGACGTTGCGCGGAGGTGTGTCCCGGACGGCGTACCGGCCGATGGACAGCAAGGCATCCCTCGGCTCCTACCGCGAGCGGTTGACGCCAGAGGAGATCGAGCGGGTGCGAGAACTGACCGATGAGACCAATGCCCGGCTCGGGCAGCTCGATGCAGAGTCACCGACGGCACCGAGGATCTCGAGTGAATAGCCCGCCGGCCACCGCACCGCGTCCTCGCCGGCGTCTGCGCGCGGGCGTGGCAGCCGTCGCAGGTCTCGCCGTCCTGGCCGGAATTCTCGCCGGATGCTCCTCGTCGACGTCATCGACGGCGTCGACACCCTCGGCAAGCGGCTCAGGGTCGCCGGGCGGACCGACACAGAATCCGCAGTCGGGCCCCCCGGTACCGGCGCACGGCGCATACGTCGGCGCGTGGGTGAAGGCCACACCGCTCCTGCAGAGCACCCGGGTCTCTGCCGTCAGACAGTTCGAACGTGCACTCGGCAGGCCGCTCGACTTCATCCACACCTATCGGAAGTGGACGCAGCCGTTCCCCCAGTCCAGTGACCTCGCCTTCACCCGCGCCGGCCAGTACCTCCAGCTGTCCTGGGCCGGGACCGACGACCGCGCGATCATCTCCGGCCAGGAGGACAACGTCATCCGGGCCCGGGCGAACGCGGTCAAGAACCTGCACAAGCCGATCTTCATGGAATGGCGATGGGAGATGGACCGGCCCGGACTCCGCAACAGCATCGATGGACCGGCCAACTACATTGCAGCCTGGAAGCACATCCGGGCGATCTTCGCCCAGGTGGGCGTCCACAATGCGGCCTGGGTGTGGTGTCCGACCGCAATCGGCTTCCAGCTGGGCCGCGCCGCTGCGTACTATCCCGGCGACGACCAGGTCGACTGGATCTGCGTGGATGCCTATCCCGGCAAGGAATTCATCCCGATGTCGACGCTGTTGGCACCGTTCCTCAAGTGGGCCGCTCATCACCCGAAGCCGATCATGATCGGTGAGTACGGCGTACCACGCAACGCGTCGGGGCAACGTCGGGCGCAGTGGCTGACGGCGGCTGCCGACACCTTCCGAGCGAACTCGCGCATAAAAGCGGTGAGCTATTTCGACGAAAATCCGAAGGCGCACGGGCCACCGCGTTCCTACGTCATCCAGGATGATTCTGCGGCCATCGGAGCGTTCAGCGACATGGCACGGAGCCCGTACTTCAACCCGCGCCACTACCCGATCACACCCCGATGACGCCGACCGACAAGGGCGGGCGTTCCGCCCGACCCACAGTCCTCTACCTCGGCGGTCTCGGCCGCAGCGGCACCACGCTGCTCGAACGTATGCTGGCCGAGCTTCCCGGCGTGTGTTCACTCGGCGAGGTCGTGCACCTGTGGAAGCGCGGACTCGGCGACGACGAACGGTGCGGCTGCGGTGAGCCGTTCTCCCGGTGCGCGTTCTGGACACGTGTCGGCGACGTCGCGTTCGGCGGATGGTCGGAGGTCGACCGCAACAGAGTGCTTCACCTGCAGCACGCCATCGACCGCACCCGTCGTATCCCGCAACTCGCCGTCGCTCCAGGCGATTCCGCGCTCGGGCGGCAGTGCCGCGAATACGCGGACTACTACCGGCGCCTTTACGCGGCTGCCGCGGAGGTCAGCGGCTCCCCCGTCGTCGTGGACTCCAGCAAGAACTCGTCGCTGGCTTTCTGCCTCCGCCAGCCACACACGATCGACCTGCGCGTGCTGCACATGGTCCGCGACAGCCGAGGCGTCGCCTACAGCTGGACCAAGCGGGTGCTCCGCCCCGATCGGGAGCACGACGAGAGCTTCATGACGCAGTACTCGCCGTGGTCCGCCGCGCTGCTCTGGGACGCACACAACCTGTCCTTCGACCTGCTCCGCCGACTCGGCACGCCGACCCTGCTGGTGCGCTACGAGGAACTGCTCTCCGCGCCCCGCGCGGGCCTCACCCGGATCGCCGACTTCGCCGGCGTGCCGGCGGGTGACGGTTCGTTGGACTTCCTGACGGGGACCGACGCGACGCTGCACCCCACGCACACCGTCTCGGGAAATCCGATGCGATTCCAGACCGGAACGATCTCACTGCGCCGCGACGACGACTGGCGCACGATGCTTCCGGCCGGTCGGCGCCGGCTCGTCTCCGCGGTGACGATGCCGCTACTGCTGCGCTACGGCTACCTGCACCCGGCGAAACGCGACGGCGCATGACCGGGCGATCGTGGCCCGCGGTCGGTGTCGTGCTGCCGACCCACGACCGCCCCGAACTCATGCGCAAGTCGCTCCGCGCGATCGTCGGGCAGGACTATCCCGGGGTCGTCGAGACGGTCGTCGTCTTCGACCGCAGCGAACCCGATCGCGAGATCGTGCGGGACGACGACCGCCGCCCGGTGCGGGTGATGGCGAACGCCCGGGCTCCGGGGCTGTCCGGGGCACGCAACACCGGGATCCTCGACCTGGGCACCGACTACATCGCCTTCTGCGACGACGACGACGTCTGGCTGCCGGGAAAGCTCGAGGAGCAGATCACCACTCTGGACGGGCATCCGGACGCCGAGTTCGCCAGCTGCGGGATCGTCGTACAGTTCGGCGACCACGACAGTGTCCGCCTCGCCGGTGCCGGTGAGGTGACCTATCGCGATCTGCTCCGGTCCCGGATGTCGATGCTGCATTCGTCGACGTTCCTGGCGAGGCGCGCCTCCCTGGTCGACGGCATCGGTCTGCTCGACGAGGACATCCCGGGCAGCCAGAACGAGGACTACGACCTCCTGCTCCGGGCCGCGAAACGCCACCCGATCATGGTCGCCGACGTCCCGCTGGTCCGCGTGCTCTGGGCGGACTCCTACTTCTCCCGGCGGTGGGAGACCAAGGTCGCCTCGCTGCAGTGGATGCTCGCCCGGCACCCGGACCTGACGACGGATCCGGTCGGGTCGGCCCGGATCTTCGGCCAGCTCGCGTTCGCCTATGCGTGTCTGCACGACCGTCGGATGGCCCGGCGATGGGCCGGGCGGTCGTTGCGCGCCAACTGGCGCGAGCCGCGGGCGGTGTTCGCCCTCGCGGTCAGTGCCCACCTGGTGTCCGGGGAAACCATCCTCCGGGCGCTGCACCGCCACGGCCGTGGTGTGTAGGAGCTATTAGCCGAGCCGGCTTCGCGCCGCCGACACCATGAGCCGTACGGCGAACGGCAGATCCTCGACGATGTAACGCCGGAAGAGCCGGCGCGGCTCGGAGAGCAACCGGTGCACCCACTCCAGGCCACTGACCTGCATCCAGTGCGGTGCGCGCCTGATCTCACCGCTGACGAACGTGATGGCCGCACCGCACCCGACGAACCAGGCGGTGGGGAGATCCGGCAGCAGTTGCTCGATCACCCGTTCCTGCTTGGGAAAGCCGAGTCCGCAGAACACGATGTCCGGCGCGGCGGCCACGACGGCCCGCCGGACCCTGTCGATCCCCTCCGGGCTGGAGTCGAATCCGAGCGGCGGGCAGTCGTGCCCGGCGACGACGAGACCGGGGTAAGTCCGGGCCAGGATCTCCCCCGCCCGCTCCGCCACTCCGGGAGCCCCGCCGAGCAGGTAGACCGACCGGCCCTCGCGGGCGGCAGCCGCCGACAGCGACCAGATCAACGATGCGCCGGCGACGCGACCCGGCAGCGGGTGGCCGCTCACCCGGGTCGCCCACAGCAGCGGGACGCCGTCGGCGACGACGACGGTCGCCCGCGAGACCAGAGCAGCGAGGTCAGGATCGACCACCGCGCTGCGGAGGATGTCGACGTTCGGCGTGACGAGCCATCCTCCGACGCCGCGCCGCCCGGCACTGCAGACGAGGTCGACGACCTGGTCCTCGGTCAGCGGGTCGAACCCGACTCCGCAAAGGGTCACGCGGTCGGCCCGCGACGGGAGCTGCTCAGGTGGCGGGGTCCCCCGGGTGGCCACGATCGGCCGTGGTCAGCGGACGTCGACGATGATGCCCGCGCCGACCGTGCTGTTGGTGGCCTCGTCTATCAGGATGAAGCCGCCGGTCGTCCGGTTGCGGCGGTACTCGTCGCAGAAGAGCGGCTGCGTGATGCGCAACGACACGCGACCGATCTCGTTGAGCCCGAGTTCCGAGGCCGCTTCGTCGCGGTGCAGCGTGTTGACGTCGAGCCGGTACTGCAGGTCCCGGACGGCGGTACGGGCGGTGCGGGTGGTGTGTTTGAGCGCGAGCTTCGCACCCGGTCGGAGCGGCTGCTCGGTCATCCAGCAGACCATCGCCTCGATGTCCTGCGCTGTGTCCGGCGCGTTGTGCGGCCGGCAGATCATGTCGCCGCGCGAGATGTCGAGGTCGTCCTCGAGCCGCAGGGTGACCGACATCGGGGCGAAGGCCTGCCCTACCGTACCGTCGGCGGTGTCGATGGCGGCGATCCGCGTCCGTAGGCCGGAGGGCAGCACCA
>DASXJE010000025.1 GCA_036497565.1 Mycobacteriales bacterium | reverse complement strand
GTGTGGATCTCGTCGATGAACAGGATGATGTCGCCGCGGGTGCGGATCTCCTTGAGGACCTTCTTCAGCCGCTCCTCGAAGTCACCGCGGTAGCGCGAGCCGGCGACCAGGGCGCCGAGGTCGAGGGTGTAGAGCTGCTTGTCTTTCAGCGTCTCCGGCACCTCGCCCTTGACGATGGCCTGGGCCAGGCCTTCGACGACGGCGGTCTTGCCGACGCCGGGCTCCCCGATCAGGACCGGGTTGTTCTTGGTCCGCCGGGAGAGCACCTGCATCAGGCGCTCGATCTCCTTCTCGCGCCCGATCACCGGGTCGAGCTTGGATTCTCGGGCGGCCTGGGTCAGGTTGCGGCCGAACTGGTCGAGCACCAGCGACGTGGACGGTGCGCCCTCGCCGGGCCCGCCGGCACCGGCCGGCTCCTTGCCCTGGTAACCGGACAGCAGCTGAATGACCTGCTGACGGACGCGGTTGAGGTCGGCGCCGAGCTTGACCAGCACCTGGGCGGCGACACCCTCACCCTCGCGGATGAGCCCGAGCAGGATGTGCTCGGTGCCGATGTAGTTGTGGCCGAGCTGCAGGGCCTCGCGCAGGGAGAGCTCGAGGACCTTCTTGGCGCGCGGGGTGAACGGGATGTGCCCGGACGGCGCCTGCTGGCCCTGGCCGATGATCTCCTCGACCTGCTGGCGGACACCCTCCAGCGAGATACCGAGGGACTCGAGCGCCTTGGCCGCGACGCCCTCGCCTTCGTGGATGAGACCGAGCAGGATGTGCTCGGTCCCGATGTAGTTGTGGTTGAGCATCCTGGCTTCTTCTTGGGCCAGAACGACGACCCGCCTCGCTCGGTCGGTGAACCTCTCGAACATCGTTACTCCTCACGTGCCTCGCGGCACCGTGCGGGGAATCCGGGCCGCCGCACCCTTGCGGGTACCTGCCCATCCCACTCTAGTCGCGGCGCGTGATTCGCTCACCCGGAGATACGGGTTGGCCGCGATATGGATCAGCCTCCGACGCCTGTGCCGGCGGGCTTATCCGCTCAAACGAACGGGGGAATCGGGTGCTTCCGGGAGCCGCTACGCCGAGAGCGAAAGCCGATCATGACCCGGCGCGGCGGGCGGGGCCGGTAGCGTCTGGCGGCATGAGCGGCTCACCCGGTGCGATGACGGCCCGGGCGGAGGTCCGCGGGGTGCTGCTCGACGTCGGCGGCGTGCTGCTCGTGCCCGACCCGGTCACCGTCAGTGAGGTGACCGGCCGGCACGGCGGCCACGGCACGACAGATCGGGTCATCCGGGCCCATTACGCGGCCATGGCGGCCGCCGACGACGGGGTGCGCTTCACGTGGCCGGTCTATTACCGCCACCTCGCCGCCGGCTGCGCGGTGCCCGCGGGCAGTCTCGACGCCGCCGCGCTCGCGTTGCGCGCGGCGTACACCGCGACCAACGTGTGGCGCACGTCACTGCCAGGTGTCCGAGCCGCCCTGACCCGACTGGCCGAACTCGGGTACCGGATCGCGATCGTGTCCAACTCCGACGGCACCGTCGAGAAGGCGCTCGCGGCGGCCACCGTCTGCCAGGTCGGCCCGGGCCCGGGCGTCGAGGTCGACCTCGTGCTCGACAGCCATCTCGTCGGGGCGGCCAAGCCGGACCCGGCGATCTTCACCCTGGCGCTCGAAGGTCTCGGGCTCGGTCCCGAGCAGGTCGTCCATATCGGGGACACCCGCTTCGCCGACGTCGCGGGTGCCCGCGCGGCCGGCATCCGTCCGCTGCACGTCGACCCGTACGGCGACTGCGGGCAGCCGGCCGGTCACGAGCACGTGCGGTCCCTGGCCGACGCCGTCGACCGGGCGCTGACCCGATGAGCCCTCAGCGCTCGCTGTTGTAGATCTCCACGATCCGGGCCGGGATCCGACCGCGGTCACTCACGTCGTGTCCGTTCTTGCGCGCCCAATCGCGGATCGCCGAGGCCTGGTCGCGATCGATCGGCGCCTTGCCGCGGGCCCGGCCGTTGGCCGAGTTGCCACTGGACCGACCGGCTTTGCGCGCGTGGCCCACATAGTCGGCGAGTGCAGCGCGCATGGCTGCGGCGTTCTTCGTCGACAGGTCGATCTCATAGGTCGTCCCGTCGAGGGCGAAGGACACCGTCTCCTCGGCGCTGCCGCCGTCGAGATCGTCCAGAAGAAGCACTTGGACTTTCTGCGCCACGAGATTTCCTTTCGATGCTGAGCACGGATTCGAGATTATGCATTACGGAGGCATTCGCAGGGCAAGGCTACCTGAATTGGTCGGTGTCACTCCGGCCGGACGAAAGGAAACAGGATGGTGTCGCGAACGCCCGCGCCGGTGAAAACCTGAAGCATCCGATCGACGCCCATTCCCATCCCGCCCGATGGTGGCATTCCGTATTCAAGCGCCCGCAGAAAGTCGTCGTCGAGCTGCATCGCTTCGGGATCGCCCTTGGCCGCCGCGCGCGATTGTTCCATAAGTCGCTCGCGCTGCACGATCGGATCCACAAGCTCTGAGTAGGCCGTCGCCCGCTCCACACCACCGATGTAGAGGTCCCACTTCTCCACGACGTCCGGCTTCGACCGGTGCGGCCTGGTCAGCGGGCTGGTCTCGACCGGGAAGTCGCGGACGAACACCGGCCCGGTCAGCCGCTCGACGCAGAGCGCCTCGAACAACTCCTCCGTCAGCTTTCCCGGTCCCCACGCCGGATTGGCCGACACTTCATGCTGTTCCGCGAGCAGACGCAACTCCTCGAGCGGCGTCTGCGGAGTCACCGGCCGGTCGACGGCCTCCGACAGCGCGTCATACAGCGAGATCGACTCCCACTTGCCCCCGAGGTCGATCTCGGTGCCGTCGAGGCGGGTGAAGCTCGTCGAGCCGAACACCCGCTCGGCCGCTTCCTGGTAGAGCGCCTGGGTGAGTTCGGCCATCGTGTCGTAATCGCCATAGGCCTCGTAGACCTCGAGCATGACGAACTCCGGGGAGTGGGTCGAGTCGGCACCCTCATTCCGGAAGACCCGGTTGATCTCGAAGACCTTCTCGATACCCCCCACGACGGCCCGCTTGAGAAATAGCTCCGGAGCGATACGCAGGTAGACGTCCATGTCGAACGCATTGAAATGCGTCGTGAACGGCCGGGCGGTCGCACCGCCGTGCACCGCTTGCAGCATCGGAGTCTCCACCTCGGTGAAACCACGCGAATGCAGAGAGTCACGCAATGAGGTGGTGACGGCCGCCCTGATCTCCACCATCTGACGCGCCTCGGGGCGCACGATCAGGTCGACGTAGCGCTGCCGGACCCGGGTCTCCTCCCCGGTCGGCTTGTGCGAGACCGGTAGCGGGCGGAGCGCCTTCGCCGCCATCCGCCACGAATCGGCCAGCACCGACAGTTCCCCGCGCCGGGAGGTGATCACCTCACCCGCCACGAAGACGTGGTCGCCGAGATCGACGTCGGCCTTCCAGGCCGCGAGGCCCTCCGGGCCGACCCGGTCCTGCGAGAGCATCACCTGTAGTTCGGTGCCGTCACCTTCGCGCAACGTCGCGAAGCAGAGCTTTCCGGTATTGCGGACGAAGATCACCCGGCCGGCGACACCGACCTGCTGACCGGTCGTCGTGTCCGGCGGCAGTTCGGGATAGGCGGCGCGGATCTCGGCCAGGGTGTGGGTGCGCGGCACGCCGACCGGGTAGGGGTCGGTGCCCGCGGCCTGCAATCGGTCGACCTTCTCGCGGCGTACGCGCATCTGCTCGGGCAGATCGGCGATCGAGGCGCCGTCGCGCGCCGACGCTTCCTCGGCCGGTGGCTCGTCAGTCACCCGACAAACCCTAACGATCGCGGGATTTCCGATACACGCCGGTTAACGTTGCGGCCGTGAACGACGACGAGCGCGCCCGCCACGCTGCCTCCTTCGACGGTGCCAGCGACGCCTACGACCGGGCCCGGCCGGGATATCCCGACGACGCGCTTGCCTGGCTGATCCCGCCGGGAGCGCGTGACGTCCTCGATCTCGGTGCCGGCACGGGGAAACTCACCCGACAGCTCATCGCAGCTCGGCGGACGGTGACCGCCGTCGAGCCGCTCGCCGGGATGCGGGAGCGGCTGGCCGCCGCCGTGCCGGACGCGCGGCTGTTTGGCGGGGACGCCGAGGCGATCCCGCTCCCGGACGCCGGCGTCGACGTCGTGCTGGTGGCGCAGGCCTGGCACTGGTTCGACGAGACCCGCGCCGGCCCCGAGATCGCGCGGGTGCTGCGGCCCGGCGGTGTCCTGGGCCTGCTCTGGAACGACGCCGACAAGACCGAGCCGTGGGTCGCCGCGCTCTGGGACCTGCTGCACGAACGGGGCGAGCAGAAGAAGGAGGACGACCCGGTGCCGCATCCCGGACCGGACTTCGAGCGCCCAGTGCGCCGTGACTTCCGCCATCGGCATGCGCTGGACCTCGACACGTTGCTCGACCTGGTCCGCTCCCGCAGCTACGTGATCCTGCTTCCCGAAGACCGCCGCCGGCGCCTGCTGGACGACGTCGTCGAGCTCGTCCGCGGCCACCCGGACATCGCCGACCCACAGGCTCTGACGCTGCCCTACGTCACGCAGTGCTGGCGCACGCGCCGTCGATGAGATGATCACGCCATGGCGATGCACAGTGAGGTGTTCGGTGCGGCGAGCGACGAAGACGCCGAGGCCGCCATCGACCGCGGCCCCAATGCGCACGGCATCCCCGGCGTCGTGGAGACCGGCGGGCTGACGTCGATGGAGATGGATCTGCTCCACTCCACCCTGACCGGCCGCCGGTTCGAGGAGATCCTGCGTAGTTCGGGCGGCGAGCTCATCGCGACCGGCGGCGACAACGGGCCGTGGGTGGAGCGGATCCGGCACGAGCTGACCGACCTGCTCACCGGGCTGACGGACGAGCAGGTGGCCGACGCCGGGCCGCGGTGGGCCGCCCACGACGACCTCGCCGGGGCTGATCCGGTCGACGTCACGGCGCTGCTCGCGGCACTGGTCGAGCTGGCCCGGACCACCCGGGCCGGCGGCCAACAGTTGTATCTGTGGAACGCGATGTAGCGACTGCTCCGCTCAGCCGGTGTTGCGCTCGAACGCCAGCCGAAGCCCGATCAGGGTGAGGTCCGGCTCGTAACGGTCGATCGTGGCGCTCTCCGAGACGATGAGGGGCGCGAGTCCTCCGGTCGCCACGACCGTCGCCGTTCCGCCGAGCTCGGCGAGGATGCGTCGTACCAGTCCGTCGACCTGCCCGGCGAAGCCGTAGAGGATGCCCGACTGCAGCGCCTCCACGGTGCTCTTCCCGATCACCGATCGCGGCGGCAACAGCTCGACCTTGAGCAGCTGAGCCGCCCGGGAGGCGAGGGCGTCGACCGAGACCTCGATCCCCGGCGCGAGGGCGCCGCCGAGGAACTCTCCCTGCGCGCTGACCACGTCGAAGTTGGTGGAGGTGCCGAAATCGACGACGACCGCCGGGCCGCGGTAGAGATGGTGCGCCGCCAGGGTGTTCATGATGCGGTCGGCGCCCACCTCCCGCGGGTTGTTGATCAGGATCGGTACGCCGGTGCGCACACCCGGCTCGATCAGCAGCGTCGGCAGATCGGGATAGTGCCGGGCGAGCATCCGGCGCAGCTCGTGCAGCACCGACGGCACGGTGGAGCAGCCCGAGAGCCCGGTGACCGACGTCCCCTCGAGCAGCCCGCGGAACGTCAGCGCCAACTCGTCGGCCGTCGCCCGGGGATCGGTGTTGATCCGCCAGGTGTCGACCATCTTCTCGCCCTCGAACACCCCCAGCACGGTGTTGGTGTTGCCGACGTCGACGGTGAGCAGCATCAGGCCTCTTCCCGGCCGGACGGCCGTACGTGGATGGCGGCGTTGTCGATCAGGCGGGTCGTCCCGACCCTCGCCGCGACCAGCAACCGGGCCGGCCCGCTGTCGGGCGGCGGCCCGAGATCGGCGGCGCACAGGCGAAGGTAGTCCAGCTCGAGCCCGGGTTCACCGTCGAGGACGGCGTCGGCCGCCGCGAGCACCGCCGCAGCTCCCCCACCCTCGGCGGCCGACCCGGCCGCCAGTGCCCGCGAGAGGGCGGTCGCGGTACGGCGCTGCGATCCGGACAGGTATCGGTTGCGGCTGGAAAGCGCCAGCCCGTCCGGCTCCCGCACGGTCGGGACCGCCACCACCTCCACGCCCAGGTCGAGATCGCGCACCATCCGGCGTACCAGCACCACCTGCTGATAGTCCTTTTCCCCGAAGAACGTCGCCTCCGCACCGTCGACCATGTTGAGCAGCTTGCAGACCACGGTGAGCACGCCGGCGAAGTGACCGGGCCGGCTGGCGCCCTCGAGCACCTCGCCAAGGGGTCCCGGGTCGACCCGCACCTGCGGCTCACCGTCGGGATAGACGACGTCCGCGGACGGGGCGAAGACGACGTCGACGCCCTCCTGGCGGCACACCCGCAGATCCTCGTCGAGGGTGCGCGGGTAGCGGCCGAGATCTTCGCCGGCGGCGAACTGCAGCGGGTTGACGAACACCGTCACCACGACGGTCTCGCAGCGGGCCCGGGCGTAGCGGATCAGCGCCTCGTGGCCCTCGTGCAGGGCGCCCATCGTCAGGACCACACCGACCGATCCGGACCGGGCGGCGAGCGCCTCGGCCAGCTCCGTGCGGTCGGTGGCGAGGTCGAGGGCGGTCCCGAGATCCTCGCCGGGGACGCCGGCACCGGGGACACCCGTGTCGGGGACGCTCATGCCGAGGTGCTGTGCGGACGGGTGGCCAGCACGTCGAGCAGGGCCTCGGCGCTCTGCGGGTCGAGCAGCCCGGCGGCGAGCGCGCGCGAGGCCGTGAGCCGGGCCATCGCGACGTAGGACGCGACCGAGTCCGGCGCCTCGCGGTGCAGGGTGGCCAGATGGGCGGCGACGGTGCCGGCGTCCCCGCGCGCCACCGGTCCGGTGAGCGCCGCGTCGCCGCTGCGCAAGGCGTTGTCCAGCGCGGCGCCGAGTAGCGGGCCGAGCATCTGCCCGGGGTTGTCCACCCCGGCGCCGCGGAGCAGGTCGGCCGACTCGGCGACGAGGGACACCAGATGGTTGGCGCCGACGGTGAGCGCCGCGTGATACAGCGGGCGGGCCTCCTCGGGGATCCACACCGGCTCGCCGCCCATCTCGACGACGAGTGCCTCGGCCACCGGACGCAGCGGTTCCGGGGCGGTGACGCCGAAGGAGACCCCGGCCAGCCGGTCGACGTCCTCGGGCCGGTCGGTGAAGGTCATCACCGGGTGCAGGGCGAGCGGCAGGGCACCGGCCCGGGTCGCCGGGGCGAGGATGTCGACGCCATGCGCGCCGCTGACGTGGGCGACGAGCTGCCCGGCCCGCCAGCCGCCGGTCTCGGCCAACCCCTCGATCAGCCCGGCGAGGACGTCGTCGGGTACGGCGAGCAGGACGAGTTGCGCGCGCTCGACGACCCGGTCGACCGGCAACCGTTCCGCGCCGGGCAGGTGCCGCTCGGCCCGGCGTACCGACTCCCGGGAGACGCCGGAGGTGGCGACCACCCGGTGGCCGGCCCGGATGAGCGCGGCGCCGAGCACCGACCCGACCCGGCCGGCGCCGACGATGCCGACCTCGAGCCGGCCGGAGCGCTCTGTGGGGTTCACTGCTGATTCCATCCCGGTGTTCCAGTCCTCTCGAGGCAGGTACCGGACACCGCGAGGTTACCTGCGCCGACCGGGTCGGCGTCCGCAGTCCTGCGGAGACCTATCCTCGGCAGCCGTGGGGACCGGCGCACGGACCTGGCGACTCGCGATGGCCGAGGCGCTCTACGGCGAGGACGGCTTCTACCGCCGCGGCGGGGCCCCGGCCGGTCATTTCCGCACCGCCGTCACCGGCGGCGGGGCTCCGGTCCTCGCCGCCGCGCTGCACCGGGTCGCGGTCGACGCCGGCCTGCGCACGGTGATCGACGTCGGCGCCGGCGGCGGGGAGCTGCTCGGCGCGCTGTACGACCTCGACCCGACGCTCGACCTGCACGGCGTGGACGTCGCCCCGCGGCCGGCGTCGCTGCCGCCCCCGGTGCAGTGGTGGTCGCGGACGCCGACCGGGCTGACCGCGCTGCTGATCGCGCACGAATGGCTCGACAACGTCCCGATCGACGTCGTCGTACCAACCCCGTCCGGATCCCGCGTCCTGCTGGTCGACGACGCCGGCCAGGAAAGTCCCGGTCCGCCGCCGGGCCGGCCCGACGCCGCGTGGCTGCGCCGATGGTGGCCGCCCGGCGAGCAGCACCACCGCGCCGAGGTCGGGCGGTCCCGGGACCGGGCCTGGACCGGTGTGCTGGATTGCCTAGCCGGAGGGCTCGCGATCGCCGTCGACTACGGCCACCTCGCCGGGGACCGGCCGCCGCACGGCAGTCTCACCGCGTTCCGCGCCGGCCGGGAGGTGCCGCCGGTGCCCGACGGGCGGCGCGACCTCACCGCCCACGTCGCCCTCGATGCCTGCCGCGCCGCGGGAGAACGCGCGGTCGGTCGATCGGCTCGGCTGCTCCGCCAGCGGTGCGCGCTGCACGCGCTCGGTGTCGACGGGCGGCGGCCGCCGCTGGCCCTGGCCGGCCGGGACCCGCAGGCCTACGCCGCCGGGCTGGCCCGGGCGAGCGCGGCGGCGGCGCTGACCGACCCCGCCGGTCTCGGCGGCTTCTGGTGGCTGGTGCAGCCACTCGACCGCCCGATCCCCGCAGTGCTGGCCCGGGGCTGATCCGGCCGCGTGCCGCGGCGATAAGGTCTGCTGGGAGGCACGATCATGGTCGACGACGTCACCACCAGGGTCATCCAGCGACTCTCACACCCGCACCGACCGCCCGAGCGCCGCGAGGGCGGTGCCGCCGGGCATTTCCTGTCGCTGGCCGAAGGCGCCCTCGGCGGATCACTACCCCTGCGGGTCACCGCGTGGGACGGCACCGTTGCCGGCGCGGCGGATGCTGCGGCGCGCGTGACGGTGCGCTCCCCGCGGGCCCTCCGCCGGGTGCTCTACGCCCCGAACGAGATCGGGCTGGGCCGGGCCTACGTCACCGGTGAGATCGACGTCGACGGCGACCTCGCCGGCACGCTCGACGCCCTGGCCGACGCCGTCGAGTCCTGGCACCGCAAGATCACGCTGGCAGAGGGCATCCGGCTGCTCTCCGACGCGGCCCGGCTCGGCGTGATCGGCCCCCGGCCCAAGCCTCCGGCCACCGAGGTCAAGCTCTCCGGCCGGCCCCACTCGCGGGCCCGCGACGCGGCGGCGATCAGCCACCACTACGACGTACCGACCGACTTCTACCGGTTGTTCCTCGGCGACACGATGGCCTACTCCTGCGGCTACTGGCCCGACGGCGTCGACGACCTCGACGCGGCGCAGCGCGCGAAGTTCGACCTGGTCTGCCGCAAGCTCGACCTGCAGCCGGGCATGCGGATCCTCGACATCGGGTGCGGCTGGGGCGGCTTCGTCGAACACGCCGCCCGCGAATACGGCGTCGACGCGGTCGGGGTGACGATCAGCGGCTCACAGGTGCAGGCGGCGCGGGACCGGATCCACGCGGCCGGCCTGACCGACCGGGTCACGATCCGCCGGCAGGACTACCGCGAGATCGGGGACGGACCCTACGACGCGATCGTCAGTATCGGGATGGCCGAGCACGTCGGCACGTCCCAGCTGCCGACGTACACCGCTCGGCTCTTCGACCTGCTGGGCTCGCAGGGCCGGTTGCTGCACCACGCGATCGCCGCCCGCGCCGGCACCCGGCCGCAACGCGCGACCTTCATCCGCCGCTTCATCTTTCCCGACGGCGAGCTGCAGCCGGTGGCCGCCGCGGTGCAGGCGCTGGAGGACGAGGGCTTCGAGGTCCGCGATGTGCACGCCCTGCGTGAGCACTACGTACGGACCCTGCGGACATGGCTCGACGGGCTCGAGCGCAACTGGGACCAGGCCGTCCGCCTGGTCGGCCTCACCCGGGCCCGCACCTGGCGGATCTACCTCGCCGGCTCCTCGGTCGGCTTCGCCCATCAACGGGTCGGCGTCAACCAGATCCTCGCCGTACGTCCGGACCGGCACGGCGGGAGCGGGATGCCGGCGTCGCGCGTGGTCTGAGCGCGGCATAGGCGAAGTGGACGAGAGCCGGCGTCCCGACCTCAGGGACCGGTGAGGGTCTCCAACGCACGGTCGACGTCGGCGTCGGTCGTGTAGATGTGGCACGACAGCCGCAGCCGGCCGGCCCGCACACTGGCGCGGATCCCGGCCCGTTCCAACTTCGCCTCGGCGTCGGGTACGTCGACCGACACGATCGCGCTGTCCCCCGGCTCGAGACCCAGCCCGGACCGCAGCCGGTTGGCCAGGCCGACGTCGTGGGCGTGGATCGCGGCCACCCCGATCCGCTCCACCACCTCCAGCGCGGGCCGGGTACCGACCCAGGAGAACCAGGCGGGCGAGGTGTCGAACCGGCGGGCGTCGGTGGCGAGCCGCAGAGGCAGGCCGTAGTAGCTGGTGTGCGGGTCGTCCCCGGCGTACCAGCCCGCCGAGATCGGACGCATCCGGTCGCGCAGCCGCGGGCTGAGCACCACGAACGCCGAGCCGCGCGGGGACATCAGCCACTTGTAGGCGTGTACGGCGAACGCGTCGACCTCCGACGCGTTGACCGGCAGCCAGCCGCACGCCTGCGTCGCGTCGACCGCGACCAGGGCGCCGTGGTGACGGGCCGCGGCCTTGATGTCCTCGAACGGCGCGATCTCACCCGAGGCCGACTGCACCAGACTGAACGCCACGAGCGTCGTCCGCGCGTCGATTGCCTCCGCGAGCCGCGACACCGGCGCCGTCACCACCTCCACACCCCGGTCGCCCTGCACCAGCCAGGGGAAGAGGTTGGAGGTGTATTCGCCGTCCGGCACGAGCACCCGCGCACCGTCGGGAAGCGAAGCCGCCACCGGGCCGAGCCGCTCCGACACGGTGCTCCCGATCGCGACATCGGCGACCGGTACGCCGACCAGCCGGGCGAACGATTCCCGCGCACCGCCGACGTTGGCGTCCCACGGCTCCCAACTCGTGCGCCCGACCCGCCAGTCGGCCAGCGCGGCGTCGACCGCCTCCCGCACCGGCCGCGGCGGGAGTCCGTAGCTGGCGGTGTTGAAGTAGCCCGGCTCGGGATCCCACAGGTCGGCGATGTCCATCGGCCCCACCACCGCGTCCGTCAGTGGACCGTGGCGCTGCTGCTCGAGCTGCCACCGGCCTTCGCGGCGAAGCCCAGTAGCACCGTCGACCGCGTCGTCAGCTTCCCGGTCGTGGCGGGGAGCCGCACCGTCTGCGATCCGGCGTGCGCGATCGCGACCGTCGCGCTCCCCAGCGTCGCGTTGGCCGGATCCCAGACGAACAGGTGCGCCGTACCCGGGCCGGTCGCGCGCACCTTCGCCGTCACGACGTCACCGCGGCGATGTGCCCGCCCGACGATCCAGGCGCGATCCGACCGCGGCGCGACCATGTCGCCGGCCAGCGGCAGACCGACCGTCGCCGCCTGCAGGATCGACTGCGGCGAGTCGATGCTCAGCGCCGCGGTCTGCGGGATCACCGGGTCCTTGGGCGTGGTCGGCGTCCCGGGCGGCGGCGTGTAGCCCGGCAGGCTCGCGATCCCCCAGCGGTAGGGGTCGCCCTGCACGCCACCGAAGGGCGACCAGGCGATCCGCGACTTCCCGGTCTTGTCCTGGGTGTCGGAGTCGTAGACGAGCACGTTGAGGCCCATGTGGGTCGGGTCGACCGCGGACGGCAGATCGGCGAACGGAATCTTCGCCTCCACCGTGTAGCCGGTGTACGGCGACGTCACCTGCGACGCGACCTGCATACCCGGCGCCGTGGTCGCGCCCGGACCCTGATGGTTGTCCGCGTCGCGCTCGAAGCACGACGGGTTGCCGTTCTTGGGGTCGTTGGTGATCGGCAGGATGCCGGTCTTGAAGGTCGTCGCAGTGTTCTCCGAGTTGCCGCGCGGGTCGACGTTGATCTCCACCGAATCGGTGCGCCAGTGCCGCTTGCAGTCGGTGGCGTCCAGCTTCGTGCCGAGGATGTTGTCGCGCACGTGCACCAACACGTAGAGGTCGGTGCCGTTCCACGTCGTCTTCGTGGTGGCCGAGCAGTCGGCGGCCGAGGCACAGTCGTCGCCCTCCCACCGCCGCGAGGTGTCCAGCGACGGGCCGGCGTACTCACCACTGCCGTCCTTGCCGTCGACGGTCGGCGCCGTTGCGGCGTGCGGGATCGTCGTCACCGGCACGAGTTCGAGCCCGGCCGTCTCGACGTCTGCCGATCCGCCACTGTTGGTCGTGGTGATCGTGTAGTCGTAGTCGCCGTTGTCCGGACCCTGATCGGCCGTCGGCAGCGACGCGTCCGAGTTGGTCACGGTGAACGGCACCTGCTGGCTCTTGCCGGGAGCGAGGGGACCGTAGGAGCGGTGCGTCGCGTCGGCGGTGAAACCGGTCGGGAGCTTCAGCGTGACGGTGCCGGACTGCGCGGTCGTGCCGTCGTTGGTGACGGTGACCGGCACCGACCGCGAGCCGCCCGAGCCCATCGACAGCACCCGCTTGATGCCGCCCTGCAGCTGCGGTACGCCGGCTGTCGTCGCCCACGTGTTGAAGTCCGACACCTGCGGGAGCAGTTGCGGCGTCGCGCGCACCGCCGGATCGATCGACACGGCGCGGTCGGTGTGGCCGGTGGCCGTCCCCGCGTGCAGCGTTGCCGCCACCCGGAACCGGGTGTTGACCTTCGCCGCCGGGGCCGGCTGCACGTGGAAGACGGCCGTGCGTTCGTGCCGGGGGCCGACGGTGCCGAGGCGGCCGGTGCCGGTGACCTTCCAGCCGGCCGGTGCCTGCAGGGTGGCCCGGGCCCGCCGCAGGGCGTGGCCCGCCGCGGCCTGCGCATGTGCGGTCACGGTGAAGCCGGCGCCCTGGGTGACCCGGTAGCCGCTCGTGGTGAGGAAGAAGTCGGTGCCCAGCGGCAGGCCGCCGTGGGCGGGCGTGGTCGCACCCTCGAGCATCGCGTCACCAGCCCGGTTTCCGACGGTGTACGGGACGCGTGAGGCGATCTGGGTGTAGTAGTTGCACTCGATCTTGGTGGGGTCGGTGGGGGCGGGCGGGATCACGCCGAATCCCTGGCTGACGTATTCGTGCAGCGCATCGATGTCGACCGCGGCCCACGTCTTCTTGTGCGTGCGGGAGTAGGTGCCCTGCCAGACGCCGTAGACGTCCTGCGTCGGGTCGGTCGGCGTGAAGTCGGTCGAGCACTTCGGGCCGGTCGGCCCGGTGCCGTCGGCGCCCTGCTCGAAGAGCCGGTCGACCCGCCACGGCGCGAGGTGCTCGCCGGTGAGCTGGGAGGGGAACGCCTTCGGGTCGGCGGCGGCGGTGTACGCCTGGGTCGCGAGGCGCCCGGCCTCCTGGTGGTTGCCGTGCTGGCCGGGCACCGGCGCCGGGTTCATGGTGACGATCACACGCGGCGTCGTCTCGCGGACCAGCCGGACGATCCGTGACAGCGCGTCCTGCTCACCCCAGATCGAGCGCGTCAGCGGTGCGCTGACGGTGTAGAAGAAGTCGACCTTGTCGAGGTAGTCGATGTCGTGGATGCCGGCCATCCCCACGGCACGCCGTTCCTCGCCCTCGCGGAGCAAGCCGAGCGCCGGCCCCTCCTGCGGGCCGGCCGCGTTGCCGCCGCCCTCGCCCCGGGTGATGGTGACGACTCCGGTGCTGGCGTGGTGGTACTCGTTCCACTGGCCGAAGGTCCCGAGGTCACCGCCCTCGTCGTCGGGGTGTGCGCCGATGAAAAGCACGTCGACGTGTCCCGGCCGGGCCGGGTGCGCGGGAGCGCGGGTCGGATGCGGTGGCGTCGCGAGCGCCGTACCCGACAGTCCGAGGACGACCGCCACGGCGGCGATCAGACTCATCAACACCGACCTACGCATCTACGGCAACTCCCTGCTCGACCCGGACGAC
>DASXJE010000024.1 GCA_036497565.1 Mycobacteriales bacterium | reverse complement strand
GTGCCGCCACGTTCCCTGCGGCGCAACGACAACGACCCGCGCAGCTCGCTGTCCACCAGCGTGCGCACGATCTGCAGGCCGAGCCGTTCGGTGCGCTCCAGTGAGAACCCGCGCGGCAGGCCCTTGCCGGTGTCGGAGATCAGGACGTCGAGCCACTTGGCGCCGCGGTCCACGTGCAACACCACCTCACCACGCTCCGGCGCGGGATAGGCGTGCTCGAACGCGTTCTGCAACAACTCGGTCAGCACCAACACCAACGCGGTCGCCCGATCTGCTGACACCACACCGAAGTCGCCTTCCCTGCGTACGGTGACGCGGCCATCGGTGCCTGCCAGGTCGCCCATCATCGGCACCACCCGGTCCACCAGTTCGTCCAGGTTGACGCGTTCGTCGACGGACTGGGCCAGGGTTTCGTGCACCATCGCGATGGACGTCACCCGGCGGACCGACTCGGTGAGCGCGTCGCGAGCGGAATCATGGGACGTTCGACGGGACTGCAACCGCAGCAATGCTGCGACGGTTTGCAGGTTGTTCTTGACCCGGTGGTGGATTTCCCGGATGGTCGCGTCCTTGGTCATCAGCTGCCGGTCCCGGCGGCGTACCTCGGTGACGTCGCGGATCAGCACCAGGGCACCGCGGGCCGCGCCGCCCGGCCGGAGCGGTAACGCCCGGACCAGGACCGTCGCGCCCCCGGCGTCGATTTCCATCCGCTCCGGACGCTGGCCGGCCACCGCCGCCCGGATGCGGTTGGCGACCTCCTCCCCGTCGAACGGGTCGGTGGCGAGCGAGCGGGTGAGCGGGCCGAGCTCCGTTCCCCGCACGTCGCCCGCGACACCGAGCCGCCGGTACGCCGACAGGGCGTTGGGGCTGGCGTAGACGACCACGCCCGTGGCATCGACCCGGAGCAGCCCGTCGCCGGCGCGCGGGCCGACGTGCGCCTCGGGGTCGTCGGCGGCGGTCGGGAAGGTCCCTTCCGCGACCATCTGGCACAACTCGCCGGCGGCCTGCAGGTAGGCGAGCTCGAGTGCGCTCGGGGACCGCGCGGCCGCGAGGTTGGTATCCCGGGAGAGCACGGCGATCACCTGGTCGCCCTTCCGGACCGGGATTCCTTCCCGGCGTACCGGCAGGTCGCCGTCCCAGTCCGGGTCGGCCTCCCGGCAGATCCGCCGCTCGCGCAACGCCACCGCGAGCGGGAAGGCCGCGTCGACCGGCTGGCGGCGTCCGACCTGGTCCTCCTGATAGGTCGTGGGCCCGGTCGTCGGACGCACCTGCGCGACGCACAGGAGGTCACCGCGCGTGGTCGGCACCCACAGCAGCAGGTCGGCAAAGGAGAGGTCGGCGAGGAGCTGCCACTCGGTGACCAGCCACTGCAGGTGGTCGACGCCGGCCGGCTCCAGCGTGGTGTTCTCGGCGAGGAGGTCGGACAGGATCGACACGTGGCCAGCGTGCCAGACTGCGAACCATGAGCACCTCCGACTGGGTGGACCGCGACCTGCGCTCGGTCTGGCACCCGTTCACCCAGCACAGCCGGTGGCCCGACGACGATCCGCTCGTCATCGAGTCCGCCGACGGGATGCACCTCGTCGACGATCAGGGCCGGCGCTACCTCGACGGCGTCAGCTCGCTGTGGGTGACGGTGCACGGACACCGCGAGCCCGCCATCGATGCCGCGATCCGGGCCCAGCTCGACCGCCTGGACCACTCCACGTTTCTCGGGCTGAGCCACCGGCCCGGGGTCGAGCTGGCCGAGGAGCTGCTCTCGGTCGCCCCGGCCGGGCTGTCCCGGGTGTTCTACGCCGGGGACGGCGCGTCGGCGGTCGAGGCCGCGATCAAGATGGCGTTCCAGGCGGCCGACCAGCGCGGCGAGGTCCGCCCACTCTTCGTGCACCTCGCCGAGGGCTACCACGGAGACACCCTCGGCGCGGTCAGCGTCGGCGGGATCGCGACGTTCCACGCGGCGTACCGGCCGATCCTGCTCGACACCCGGATGGTCTCCTCGCCGGGCGTCCGCAAGCCCGGGCAGACGGCGACCGATCGCGCCACCGAAGTGGTCGACGAACTCGCCGCCCTGATGGCCCGCGACGGCGACCGCGTCTGCGCGATCGTCGTCGAGCCGATGGTGCAGGCGGCCGGCGGCATGCTCACCCACGACGCGGAGTTCCTGCGCGGCGTACGACGGCTCTGCGACCGCCACGGCGCGGCCATGGTGGCCGACGAGGTAGCCACCGGCATCGGCGCGACCGGTCGGTGGTGGGCGGTGGAGCACGCCGGCGTCAGCCCGGACCTGCTCACCTGCGGCAAGCGGGTGACCGGCGGCTACCTGCCGCTGTCCGCGGTCCTGGCCCGCGAGTCGGTCTACGAAGCGTTTCTCGGCTCCGCCGACAAGACGTTCTTCCACGGGCACACCTACACTGCCAACCCGTTGTGCGCCGCGGCGGCGATCGCCAACCTCAGGCTGATGCGCGAGCGTGACACCGTGGCCGCGGCAGAGTCGCTCGGCCGCCGACTGGGCAGGCTGCTGGAGCCACTCGCCGCCTACGACGGCGTGAGCGAGATCCGCCGGATCGGCACGATGACAGGGATCGAGGTGCACAGCGTCGGCGAACGCACCGGCGACGCGGTGTGCCGGCGGGCCCGCGAGCTCGGCGTGATCGTGCGGCCGCTCGGTGACGTGGTCGTCCTCATGCCGCCGCTGGCCATGGGGGACGACGACGTGACCGAACTCGTGGCCGTCGTCGACCGGGCGGTACGCGAGGTCGTGCGGTAGCGCGGGTCGCCGATCAGACCCGGCCGGCATCGACTGCGGCCCGCAGGCTGTCGTGGGAGTCGGTCAACTCCGCCGCCGCCGCGATCGATACGCCGGTGAGCAGGTGCACGATCGCGACCCGGGTCCGCCCGCCGGCGTCGTCGAGGGCGGTCGCCGCGACCCGCTCGTCGCACCCGGCCGCCTGGGCCACGATCCGACGGGCGCGGCCGCGCAGCTTCTCGTTCGTGGGCCGGACATCGACCATCAGGTCGCCGTAGGTCTTGCCCAGGCGCACCATGACCAGCGTCGAAATCGTGTTGAGCACGAGCTTCTGCGCGGTGCCGGCCTTGAGCCGGGTGGAGCCGGCGATCACCTCGGCACCGACCACGACCTCGAGGGCCACCTCGGCGGCCTCGGCCATCGGCGAGCCGTGGTTGCAGACCAGCGCGGCCGTGAACGCCCCCGCACGCCGGGCCGACCGCAGCGCGCCGAGCGTGTACGGCGTCCGACCGCTCGCCGCCACGCCGATCACGCTGTCCGCGGGGCCTACCGCCAGCGCCTGCACCGCGTCCGCGCCGGCGGCCGCGTCGTCCTCGACGTTCTCCTGGGCGGTCGTCGCCGCGTCCCGGCCGCCGGCCAGCAGTCCGATCACCCGGGCGGGGTCGACCCCGAACGTCGGCACGATCTCGGCGGCGTCCATCTGCCCGATCCGCCCCGCGCTGCCGGCGCCGACATAGATCAGGCGGCCGCCGTCACGCATCCGCCCGGCCACGGCGTCGACCACCGTCGCGATCTGCACCGCGGCGGTGGCGACGGCGAGCGGGACCGTCGCGTCCTCGGCGCCCATCAGCGCCACGAGGTCGGCGGTGGACCGCAGGTCGAGGTCGGCCAGATCCGGCCGGCGACCCTCGGTGGTGAGTCCACCAAGCCCGTCGGCGGCACCCGCTGCCGACGGATCCAGGTCCACGCCGGTCACCAGGTCTCGGTGATCTTCGACAGGCCGCGCGGCGCGTCCGGATTACCGCCGCGGGCCACCGCGAGATCACGGGCCAACAACTGCAGCGGAAGGATCTCCAGCACCGGCGAGAGTTCCTCCGCGACCGTCGGCAACGGCAGGTGCGCGGCGTGCGGCACGGCCGCCGGGTCGCCGATGACGAGCAGATCGGCCCCGCCCTCGGCCAGCCGCTCGAGCACCGGGCGCAGCGCCTGCCCGCCCTCACCGTGCGGCGCCACGGCCAGCACCGGCATCTCCCGGTCGACCATCGCCAACGGGCCGTGCAACAGGTCGGCGCCGGAGAACGCCTGAGTCGGCAGGTAGCAGGTCTCCATCAGCTTCAGGGCAGCCTCGCGGGCGGTCGGATAGGCGTAGCCGCGGGCGGTGGTGATCATCCGTTCGGCGAACCGGTAACGCTGGACCAGGGCGGCGACGGGGCCCGCGGATTCGCTGATGAGCTGCTCCGCGAGCACCGGCAGCGGTTTGGCGGTGGCGACGGCCTCGTCCACCGAACCGACCCGCACCGCCTCCATGAGCAGGTAGAGCGCGAGCAGTTCGGCCGTATAGGTCTTCGTGGCGGCGACGGCCCGCTCGTGTCCGGCGCCGACGTCGATGTGCAGTTCGGCAGCGGACGCGAGGGCGGACTCCGCGTTGTTGGTCACCGCGACGGTCAGTCCGCCGCAGGACCGGGCCGCCTCCACCGACCCGACGAGGTCGGGCGACCCGCCACTCTGGCTCACCGCGACGACCAGGACGTCGCGCAGATCCGGCCGGGCGCCGTAGACGGTCATGGTCGACGGTGAGGCGAGTCCGGCGGGAAGGCCGAGCCGGATCTCGACGAGGTACTTCGCGTAGAGCGCCGCGTGGTCGGAGGTGCCGCGCGCCACCAGCAGCACGAACCGGGGACGCCGGGCACGAACAACCTCCGCGACGGCCGCGATCGACCCGGCACCTTCGCCGAGCAGGGTGCCGAGCACGACCGGTTGCTCGAGGATGTCTGCACCCATCTGCGCGCCGGGCTGCGGGTCGTCGATCGTCATGCGGGGCATTCTCCCGCAGACCGCGGAAGGACGGACCGTAGGCTCCCGGCGATGAGCATTCTGGTGGTCACCGGGACCGGCACGGACGTGGGAAAGACTGTCGTGACGGCCGCTGTCGCGGCACTGGCCGCCGACCGGCGGTCGACGGTCGCTGTGGTGAAACCCGCCCAGACCGGTGTGGGGCCCGACGAGCCGGGCGATCTGGCGGAGGTACGACGCCTGTCCACAGTGGACGATCTGCACGAATACGCCCGCTACCCCGACCCGCTGTCACCGGAGGCCGCGGCCCGGCGCAGCGGGCTCCCCGCACCCACCGTCGACGACGTGGCCCGCCGGATCCGGTCGCTCGCCGAGCAGCGCGACCTGGTCCTCGTGGAGGGTGCCGGCGGGCTGCTGGTGCGGTTCGGTCCCGACGGCTGGACGATCGCCGACCTGACCCGGCTGCTCGCTGCCCCGGCGCTGCTTGTGGTCGCGGCCGGCCTCGGGACGCTGAACCACACCGCGCTCACGCTCGAAGTCATGGCCGGACGGGGGATCACCCTGTCCGGCATCGTCGTCGGATCGTGGCCGCGGCGGCCCGACCTGGCCGCCCGCGTCAATGTCGATGACCTGGCCGCATTGGGCGGGCGACCGATTGCCGGGGCGCTCGCCGAGGGAGCGGCCGCCGCGCCGGACTTCCTCGGCGCCGCGCGGACCGGCCTCTCCCCGGCGTACGGCGGCCGATTCGATGCGGCAGACTTCGGGGTGCAGATGCACGCCAGCGCCGAGGACAGGAGCACCTGACGTGCCCGACATCCTGACCACCGCCCGCGAGCAGGTCCGCGACGGCGGTCACGGCCTCGACGAGGCCCAGACCCTCGCCTGCCTGCAGGTGGACGACGGGCGGCTCGACGAGCTGCTGGAGGTCGCGCACGAGGTGCGGATGCGCTGGTGCGGACCGGAGGTCGAGGTCGAGGGGATCGTCAGCGCCAAGACCGGCGGCTGCCCCGAGGATTGCCACTTCTGCTCCCAGTCGGGTCTGTTCGACTCCCCGGTGCGCTCGGCCTGGCTGGACGTGCCGTCGCTGGTGCGGGCCGCCCGGGAGACCGCGGCGACCGGAGCGACCGAGTTCTGCATCGTGGCGGCGGTGCGCGGGCCGAACGAGCGGCTCATGGACCAGGTGCGCGAATCGGTCGCCGCGATCCGCGCCGAGGTCGACATCAACATCGCCTGCTCGCTGGGGATGCTCACCCAGGATCAGGTCGACGAGCTGGCCGGGATCGGCGTACACCGGTACAACCACAACCTGGAGACGGCCCGGTCCTACTTCCCGCAGGTGGTCACCACGCACAGCTGGGAGGAGCGCTGGTCGACCCTGAGCATGGTGCGGACGGCCGGCATGGAGGTCTGCTGCGGCGGGATCGTCGGGATGGGCGAGTCGCTCGAGCAACGGGCGGAGTTCGCGGCCCAGCTCGCGGCGCTCGAACCGGACGAGGTGCCACTGAACTTTCTCAATCCACGTCCGGGTACGCCGTTCGGCGACCTGCCGGTCCTCGACGCGGCGACGGCGTTGAAGACGGTGGCCGCCTTCCGGTTGGCCCTGCCGCGCACCATCATCCGCTACGCCGGCGGCCGCGAACTCGCCCTCGGCGACCTGGCGAGCAAGGGAATGCTCGGCGGCGTCAACGCCGTGATCGTCGGGAACTACCTGACCACGCTCGGCCGGCCGGCCGAGGCCGATCTGGAACTGCTCGAGGATCTGCAGATGCCAATCAAGGCGCTCAACGCCAGTTTGTAAGAAACTGGGAAGCGTGGCTCG
>DASXJE010000023.1 GCA_036497565.1 Mycobacteriales bacterium | reverse complement strand
GCCGACACCTACGTGCGCGACGAGCAGATGCGCGAGTTCTTCGCCCGCTCGAACCCGTGGGCGCTGCACGGCATCACCGAGCGGTTGCTGGAGGCCGCCGACCGCAAGCTGTGGGACACCCCGAATCCGGAGACCCTCGCGGCGCTGCGGCAGGCCTACCTGGACACCGAGGGCGATCTCGAAGACCGGTGAGCCTTCAGGTGAGGCTGCTGACGACGGTCGGAAGGCCCGCCGGGACGCCGTTGTCGATCAGGTCGAGCACGGCCGCGGTGTCCAGGTGCGTCTCGATCAGGTCGGCCAGTACGTCGTAGCGGCGCTCGCGGACGGCGGCGAAGGTCACGTCCGCGGCCGGGGTGAAGTCGCGGCCGGTGCGA
The DNA here is from genome assembly GCA_036497565.1 of Mycobacteriales bacterium. Taxonomy (NCBI): domain Bacteria; kingdom Bacillati; phylum Actinomycetota; class Actinomycetes; order Mycobacteriales; species Mycobacteriales bacterium. The sequence goes on along the minus strand of DASXJE010000023.1, from coordinate 6,955 downwards.
GCTGCGAGGTCACGGAGGAAGGCGCGGCGGAAGGTGTCGCTCTCGAAGATGCCGTGCCAGCTCGTGCCGCGCACCGATCCGAGTTCGCAGCCGTCCAGGAACGCCGTACCCCCGTCGACGGTGACGCCGCCGTGGTGGATCTCGTAGCCGTGGACCGGTTCGCCGAGTGCGGATCCCGCCGGCCGGGCGAGGGTTTTGGCGGCGGCGAACCGGACGCGGGTCGGCAGCAGGCCGAGCCCATCGACCCGGCCGGCGCGGCTCTCGATCTCATCCTCGATGCTGCGGGCGAGCATCTGGTAGCCGCCGCAGATGCCGAGGACGGGCCGGCCCCGCGCGACCCGCTCCTCGATGGCCGCAGCGATTCCACTCGCCCGCAGCCAGGCGAGATCGCTGACCGTCGCCCGCGTGCCCGGCAGGATCACCAGGTCAGCGTGCTCCAACTGCGCCGCGTCGCCGGCAATCTCGACGACGACGCCGGGCTCGGCGGACAGTGGGTCGACGTCGGTGACGTTCGACATCCGCGGCAGCCTGACCACGGCGATCCGCAACCGGTCCGCACCGACGGGCGGCAGCGCTGCGCGCGGTCGGGAGTCGAGGTCGAGAGAGTCCTCGGCATCCAGCCACAGGTCACGCTGCCACGGCAGTACGCCGTACGTGGGGCGACCGGTCATCGCCTGCAGCGTCGCCAGTCCGGGGTCGAGCAGCCGCTGGTCGCCGCGGAACTTGTTGACGACGAATCCCGAGATGAGCCGCTGATCACCGGCATCCAGCACCGCGAGCGTCCCGTACAGCGCGGCGAACAGGCCGCCACGGTCGATGTCCCCGACGACGACGACGGGCAGATCCGCCGCGCGGGCCAGCCCCAGGTTGGTGATGTCGCGGTCGCGCAGGTTGATCTCGGCCGGACTGCCGGCTCCTTCGCAGATCACGACGTCGAAGCGGTCGCGCAAACGCGTCAGCGACTCCTGCACCACCGCCTCCAGGCGCGGCTTGAGGTCCTGATAGTCGAGGGCGCCGACGTCGGCGACCGGTTGCCCGAGCAGCACGACCTGGCTTTGGGTGTCGCTGCCGGGCTTGAGCAGAACCGGGTTCATGATCGCTTCGGGCTCGATGCCCGCTGCGGCGGCCTGCATCGCCTGGGCCCGCCCGATCTCGGCCCCGTCGGCGGTGACCGCGGAGTTCAGCGCCATGTTCTGCGCCTTGAACGGTGCCACCCGCACGCCCCGACGGGCCAGCCAGCGGATCAGGCCGGCGGTGACGACGCTCTTGCCGGCGTCCGAGGTCGTGCCGGCGACCAGCAGCGCACCCTTCACCGATGTCCCTTTCGCAGCACGGCGATCCCCGCGCAGGTGAGCGCCGCGGCGGCGGTGACTGCGCGGCACAACCTCGACGCCCGGGCAATGTCCGCCGCCTCCGGTGCACGCCCGAGCGACCCGAGGACGGGCCGGTCTTCCACATGTGAGCCGTAGTCGTTGCGCCCACCGAGGCGGATCCCGAGCGCGCCGGCGAAGGCCGCTTCGGACATCCCGGAGTTCGGGCTCGGATGGCTTCGGCCGTCCCGGTGAGCGACCGACAGCGCGGCGCGACCGCTACCGGAGACAGTCGGGGCGACCGCGGCCGCCAGCAGCGCCGTCAGCCGGGCCGGCACGAAGTTGGCGACGTCGTCGGCCCGCGCCGATGCCCAGCCGAAGTTCTCGTAGCGCGGGTTGTGGTGGCCGACCATCGCGTCCAGTGTGTTGATCGCACGGTAGGCGAGGAGCCCGGGCAGCCCACCGACCGCACCCCACACCAGCGGAGCCACCACGGCGTCGCAGGTGTTCTCGGCGACGGACTCGATCGTCGCGCGCGCGATCTCCGCCTCGTCCAGCGTGTCGGTACGCCGGCCGACGAGGTGGGTGAGCCGCTGCCGGGCCGCCGGCAGATCGCCCTGCCGCAGTCGGGCGTCGACGGCGGCGGCCTCGGCGACCAGTGACCGTCCACCGAGCACTACCCAGGTGCCCAGCATGGTGGCGGCGGCCGATACCCGGCCCGATCTCCGGTCGAGAAGTCCGCCGAGAGCGGCCGCGGCCGCAAGGAGTACGGCGGCGAAACGAACGCCGGCCACCCGGTCGTCCCGCCACATCCTGGCCTCGAGCCGGCCCGCCGCGACGCCGAACAGCGCCACCGGATGGCCACGGCGCGGGTCACCGGCCAATTGGTCGAGTACGACGCCCGCGACCAGGCCCGCCGCGGTCGCGCGAGCCCGGCTGCGGGCAGGACCGGCGACGGACACCGGCCGAGGGTAGCGACGCGACACGTCACGTTGACGCCCGCACGCTGCTGCCCGTAATCTCACGCACGCATGACGGCGCGAGGAAGTCGGTGAGAGTCCGGCACGGTTGCGCCACTGTGAGTCCGAAGCATGCGACGCATGCTTCGGGTGAGTCAGACACTCCGCCGTCATGAGGCCCATCCACTGGTAGGGACGCACAATCCCTCAAGGAGGCACCGTGTCGAGCATCTCGCTCCCCAACCGCAAGCCCAAGGTCGCCGTATCACCCGAAGCGATCTCCACGGGGCGCGTGGCTCTCATTCTCGGCATCACGATCTTCCTCGCGCTGGCCGTCTACTACTTCGTCGGCATCGACGAGGGCGTGACCTCCCTGTTCGGAAAGAGCATGGTCATCCACGAGTGGGTGCACGACTCGCGGCACTTCCTCGGCTTCCCCTGCCACTGACCGGTAGCGGACACCGACCATGGAGATCCGCATCATCCTGCGTGGCGCGCTGGCTGGATTCGTTGCCGGCGTGCTCGGCTTCGTGTTCGCGAAAATCTTCGCCGAGCCGACAATCAACAAGGCGATCGCCTACGAATCCGGTCGCGACGACGTCCTCAACGCTCTGGCCAAGGCGGCCGGGCGCCCCGTCTCTCCGGACGGTCCGGAGGTCTTCTCCCGCACCATCCAGTCCACGATCGGCATCGCGTCCGGCATCGTCGCGTTCTCCACGGCGATGGGCGCACTCGTCGCGGTCGCCTACGTCGTCATGCACGGCCGCTTCCAGATCCGGCCCCGCAAGCTGGCCTGGCTGATCACCGCGTTCGGATTCCTCGGCGTCTACCTGCTGCCCTTCGTGAAGTACCCGGCCAACCCGCCCGCCGTCGGGCACACGTTCACGATTGCGACCCGCGGCCAGCTGTACCTGGCGATGGTGGCCGGCTCGCTGATCCTGCTCGGCCTCGCCGTATACGCAGCTCGCCGGCTCACGGCCCGGTTCGGTCTGCTCACCGCGACCGTGTTGGCCGCGGTCGGATTCCTCGTTGCGTTCGGGTTGTTGATCGGCCTGCTGCCCTCGCTGGGCGACCTGTCGGCGAACGTCGCCCACGCGAACCAGTTCGGCTACGCCCGCGCCGCGACCGAGACACCGCAGCCGATCACCAACGTCCTGTCCACGCCGTTGACGATCGACGGCAAGACGATCGCGCCCGGCCAGATCGCCTACCCCGGCTTCGACCCCGACCTGCTGTGGAAGTTCCGCTGGTACTCGATCATCAACCAGCTCCTCATCTGGACCACCATCGCGCTCGTCTTCGGCGGCTTGCTCGAACGCTTCGTGCTCGGACCGTCCAAGCTCGCCACGAAAGCCGCTGCTCCCGAGCCGGCAGCGGTCGGATAGACACCGACCCGGACCAGCGAGCTCGCCGGGCACGGTTCGGCGAGCTCGCGGCATTGGGTGCCTTTTTCGCGGTCGAGACACACGACGCCGGCACGAGCCCGAGCGCGCCGTGGCGACCACTGCGAGAGCTGCTGGACCAACCGAGGCGGTTGGACGAGCGTGTCCACTCGGTACGGGCCGCCCTTGCCGGCGGCGGACCGGTCGCGCGGATCGAACTCAGGGTCGCTGCGTCGATCACCCACCTCGGCGTGGTCGCCCGACTCCTCGCACCAACCATCGGCGCCGCTGCGCTCGGACTCGAGCGAGCGGCCCTCGGCTCAGACGACCTGTGGTGGCAGGACCAGCTCGGCGGCCCATTTCCGCTGTCAATCGTCGACTTCACGAGCGGCGACGCCGGCCCCTTGGTCGGTTCGGCTGTCGAAGCGATCACCGTGGCTACCGCGGCGTGCTACGCCCTGTCGCCACAGGTGCTTTGGGGCAACGTCGCGTCGGCCGCGAACAGCGCGGCCGCTCTGATCGCCGGCGCACGACCCGACGATGCCCACCGTGCCTACGCTGCAGCCGACCGTGTGTTGGCCGACCCGAGAATCGAGGGCGGACAACGCCACGCCGGGCCGTCATTCCGTCGCAACAGTTGCTGCTTGATCTACCGCATCGCCGACACCAAGTCCGCCGTATGCGGGGATTGCGTTCTCGTTCGGTCTTAGCCGGGCACCGGTGAGCGCATCGAGTCAGTCGAGGACGAGCCACGTCTTTCCGTCGATGGACTCCCGTACGACATCCAGCTGGCCGGCATGGGTCGCTGTCTCCGTGATGACGTGCATGGTGATCTCCGCCGCCGTTTGGCGTGGCCCGAGGAAGTCGGGCCATCTCACCGCCGGGTCCGTCGGGGTGCTGCGAGCAATGACCTCGTCGGCCCGTTGGCACTCCGCGTCGTACAGCGCCATGACGTCCGTGCCGGGCGGCACGCTCCATGCGCCTCCGGGGTGGTCCTCGAAGTACTGCCACGCGGTGTCGTCCCCGGCGAGGAGTGCACAGAACCACCACCGTTCGACGTCGAGGGCAAGGTGGTGCGGCACCGAGATCGGTGACCACGTCGTTGGCGGCACCGGAGTCGCCAGTTGTTGCTCGGTCAACCCCTCGAGGGCGTCGCGCACGTGCCGACGCTGCGCCTGCAGATGGGACTTCATGAGCGCCAGGCTGTTCATGACGGGAGTATGGCAGTGCCCATACAGATCGCCCGGGGCGACAGCCTCCCGCTGTGGGTTAGGTCGTGTGCTGCGTCGGGTTGTCCCAGAACCAGCATTCCGGGTCGTAGACGGCCGGCGTCGGGTGGACCCACGGGTTGACGAAACCGCCCTGAGCGAGGTTCTCCTTGCGGGGGATGTTGCGCAGGTCGGTCTTGGCCACGACTACCTGCGGGTAGTTCCCGACGGTGCCGGTGAAGAACGGGCCCTGGTCGACATGGATTTTGATCATCTTCCAGACCAGCTGGGTCCGCTTCATGAAATCCGGCTCGACCTTGCTCTGGTCGTAGATCTTCCAGATCGCCGCGATCGGGCCCCCGGCGTCGGGCTGCATCCGCGGGGGGTTCCGCTTCCACGGGTTGACGTTCAACTCCTGGTGTTCGGCCGGGGTGCCCCGCACCGCGTAGAACTGGCCCTCGAGCGGTGCCCACCGGGTGTTCTCGATCGGCACCAACCACTGCGGGTAGACGAGGTGGTTGGGCCCGTCGCCGACCTCCCAGTTGGTGTGCGACATCAGCTGGCCGGCCTCCCACTGGTCGGCGTAGGACTGCGGCGACACCGGGTTCCGGGTCATCCGCAGGCCGATCGCCTTCGCGTCCTGCACCAGTTGGTTGTCCTTGGCCGCCTCGGTCTGGGAGATGTCGGCCGAATAGTCGATCCGGATCGACAGCTTCGACCCGTCGGGCATCTCGACGTAGCCGTCGCCGTTGGTGTCCTTCAGGCCGAGCTCGGCCAGCAGCGACTTCGCCTTCTTGACGTCCTGCTTGACGAAGCTGTCCCGCCATTCGTGGAAGGTTTGGACGCCCTGACTGTTGACCTGGTACTCGATCGCCTTCGCGCTCAGCGTGCCCGTCGTCGGGTAACCGGTCTGGAAGTAGAGGCTCTTCTGGAGCACATCCCGGCTCACCGCGAGGGAGATCGCCTGCCGGAACTTCGGCTCACGGAACAGATTCCGCAGTTTGGCGTCCGGGTAGTCGAAGTTGAGGAAGAAGATCGAGCCGGTGCCCGACCCGCTGTCCCATAGGACGATGTCCGTGCTTGCCTTCGCCTTGTTCTGGGCGAGGCTCGACACATCGGACAGATCGATCTGGGTGAAGTAACCCATACAGAAGTCGACCTTGCCCTGCTGCACCTCGAGCTTGCCGACCTGAGCATCCTGAACATCGGTGATGATGATTTCGTCGATGTAGGGCAGCTGGTCACCGTCTTTGCTGACCGCCCAGTAATAGGGATTGCGCTCCAGCGTGACACCAGTGTTGTTGTCGAACTTCTTGCACTTGTAGCCGATGAGGACCGGACATGCCGGGTTGCGCATCCAGTCCGTCTTCTGCTCCCACAGGCCTCCGACCGAGTCCCAGTTCTTCGGGACCTTCGGGTTGTACTTCGGGTGGAACTGCTTCGCGTAGTGCTTCGGCAGGACCCAGATCGGACCGTTGAGCCCGATCGCCCCGTTGACCCACATCGCCAGCCGATCGGCGGTCAGCGGCGCGGGAGCGTCGAAGGTCATCGTCAATGTCAGAGGATCGACGGCCTTCATCTTGACGAGCGTGCCTTTGCCGGACCGGCACTCGTCGGGAGGCACCTGGGCGTAGTGGCCCGGCAGGATGATGTCCTGCCACCAGAAGAGGATGTCGGCGGTGCTGAACGCGACCCCGTCGGACCACTTCAGGCCCTTGCGGAAGTGCAGGGTCCATTCCGACGTGTCGGCATTGGACGACCACTTCTCGACCAGGCCCGGGCCGACGTCGAGACCATCGTTCAGATAGCGCAGCAGCGAGTGACCGTAGAAGAACTCGCGGTTGGAATCCGCCTTCGCGGTGCCCTGGCTGGTGAACGTGATCATATTCATGGTTCCGCCGTACTTGCCCTTGCCCAACCAGTTGTGCGGGACGACATACGGGCTGTCCGGCAGCCGCTTCGCCACCGCCGGCAGCTTGCCCGCCTTCACCTGGCTGGCCAGCGTCGGCGACTCGCTGAAGCTCTTCGGCGGGGCCAACGGCTTCTTCGCCGAGCCCTTGGCAGCGCTCGCGCCGCCCGAGCCGGATCCGCCCCCG
>DASXJE010000022.1 GCA_036497565.1 Mycobacteriales bacterium | reverse complement strand
CGGCGGGCTGGGCGACGTGCGCCGGCCGGCCGTCGACCCGGACTGCAGTGGCGGTGAGATTGTGCCGAAGGTCGAGGTCGAACCGGCTGAGCGACTGGGTCGCATGCGCCGCGAGATGTTCGACGCCGTCGAGCCTGCGGGTGGCCGGCACGTAGCTGACGTGCAGCCGGTAGGAGGAGACGTCGTAGCCGCCGTTGCCCTGGCGCGGGAAGTACGGATCGCCCGCCCCCGGTGCACCGGCGCTCGGAGCACCGGCCGATGCGGGCGTCGGGGACGCGAGAGGCGCCGCCGACGCCTCCGGCGCGATGAGCGAGACGGTCAGGACCGTCGCCGCCGCGACTGAGAAGAACATTTTCCGGTACGCCGACATCAATTGATCTTCCCACGGCGACTCCCGCTGGGGTACCGCTGCGCTCGAGGCGATTTGTCGGTGTTCGGCGCTACGCTCCCCGACATGAACAACGGTGGACGACGTCCGGGGACGCGTTGGTAGGCGCCGCCGAGGACACCGACTTCCGGGAATGGCTCCGGCCACGCTGGATCGGCGGTCTGCTCAACCTCCTCGCGGTCGCCGCCGCGGGCGGTGCCTACATGCTCTCCGCCGAGGCGGGGATCTCCCATGGCGGCCGGCGGATCCTGCTGCTCGCTCTCGGCGCGGCGCTGACCGGCGTCGTGGTCCTCTGTGGCGCCCTGAAGCAGATCCGCGACGCCCGCCGGATCCGGGGCGCGGCCCAGATCGCCGTCGATGCCGAAGAGGCGCTCGGCACCGCCCTCAACGGAGCGTTCGCGCCCATCACGAGCTATCTCGGGGAGATGGGCGACGCGTCCGGGAGATCGTCCCGGGCGACCATCGCCGGCAAACTGCGCCAGGCGGTGGTCGAAGCCGCCGTTCTCTTGACCGCGCCGGACGCGCGCAGCGCCTTCTACCGTGCCGACTCGCACCGCACCCGCCTGACCCGGGAGGCCTACGCCGGCCGGTCGACCCTGCCGCGGGACGAATTCGTCCGGGGAACCGATGACGGCGACGTCGTTCTCGACCTCGTCGACCGCGGTGACCTCGTCTATATCGAGGACACCGACGCCGACCCGCTGGTGATCCCCTCGACGGAGGGCGACTACCGCACCGTGATCGCGGTGGCCGTCACCGCCGGCGCGCAGCGGCTCGGCATGCTCACCGTCGATGCGACCGATGTCGGTGAGCTGTCCCAGATCGACGTCGAACTGGTGCGCGTCCTCGCCAACCTGCTCGGCTCGGGCCTGGTGCAGGCGACATGAGACCACCTCCGGACCGGCGCCGCGCGGACCGCCGTGTCGCGTTGCGGCGGGTATGATCGGGATGAACGTCGAAGGAGGAGCCGTGGTCAAGCGCGAAAAAGTGATCGACGCGCAGGGACGCGACTGGGTGAGCGGCCTGCTCGACCCGACCATCTACTTCGCCGAGGTCCGCCGCGACGCCCGGGCGCAGGCCCAGCGCGTCGTCGCTGCCCGCCTCGCGCGCGCCACGAGGCCCGCCCGGCATTCCCTCGCCGGCTGAAATCCGCCCCGTTTGCGTTGACACCGCGCAGGTGGCGTCCGTAATCTGCCGTCCGCCCCGAGAGGGCTCCGCCCAGGTCTGATCACCGGACCACGCGACCCACCGGCGGCACGGCGACCAGCAGCACGCGTGATCACGCCGTGGCGCCGTGACTTCGGAAGGATTTGCGACGGATATGGCACTGCCGGTAGCGAGCGCCGACGACCGACAACTCATCCAGCGGACGACACGGCATCTGGTCGACAGTTACAGCCCGAAGGGCAACCGCACCGGCTGGCTGATGATCGCCTCGATCTTCATCGAGTCGTGGGACCTCTACTCGATCGCCTTCATCCTGGTGTTTCTCCAGGAGCAGTACCACCCGAGCAGTTTCCTGCTCGGGCTCGCGTCCGCGGGCACCCAGGCCGGCGCAGTCGTCGGTGCATTGCTCGGGGGCTGGTTGTCCGATCGCGTCGGCCGGCGCGCCGTGTTCATCGCGACGATGGTGACGTTCATCATCGTCGGCGCGTCACAGGCCTTCGTACCCAACATGCTCGTCCTCGCCGCCCTCCGGTTCGTCCTCGGAGTCCCGCTCGGCATGGACATCTCCAACGGTTACACCTACATCATGGAGTCCCTCCCGGCCAGCAAGCGGGAGGTGATGGGCAACCGGTGGCAGTTCATGTTCGCCGTCGGTGAGGTGATCGCGATCGCGGTCGTCACCGTGCTGCTCTGGTCGGGCATCGGTCACGAGTATCTCTGGCGCATCATTCTCGGCCTGTCGGCGTTGCCGGCGATCGTCCTGTTCGTCATGCGGATGAAGCTGCCCGAGACCGTGGTGTGGCTGGTCGCGCGCGGCCGGTTCCGCGAGGCCAAGCAGGTCGCCGCCGACACCTACGGCGATCCCCTCGACATGCTTCCCGACAGCGACGTCGACGTCCCGAGGCCGCGGCTGCGGAGCTTCCTGAAAGCGATCCGCAAGGACGAGACCCGGTGGCGCGGAAGCGTCTTCGGCTGGCTGAGCGGTCTCGCGCAGGGCGGCGAGTTCGCGACCTTCGCCTTCTACCTTCCGATCCTGCTCGTCCTTCTCGGCGTATCAGGTGTCAAGTCCGGCAACCTGATCACCCTTGCGCTCTACGTCCTGGCCGCGATCTCGGGCTGGGTCGGCCCGGCGATCCTGCACCGCATCGGCCAGCGCCGGCTGTCCCTGTGGGGCTTCAGCATGGTCGTCGTGGCGCTGATCATGGCGGCGATCGGCATCTTCACCGACACGCTCGTACTGGTTCCGATCGCCGCCGCGATCATGTTGTGGGGCCACTACTGGGACGCCGAGAACTGCATGACCATCTCGTCGATGGTCGCTCCCCCGCAGTATCGCGGGACGGCGAGCGGGTTCGCCTACATCTTCGTGAAGGTGCCCGCCTTCTTCTCCATCCTCGTGTTCCCGACGCTCTTCGACGCGATCGGCAAGGGCGCCGCAACGCTACTTGTGCTGATCTTCCCGCTGATCGGAATCTTCGCCGCGACGTTCGTGCTGCCGAAGAACATCGACGGCTACCGCGGCGACCACGAGTACGCCGACGAGCAGGTCGCGGTCGGGGTCAGCGGATGAACTGCTGCACGAAGTCGGCGCCGAGGCCGACCGACTCGTAGTGCGCCCGGCACCGGTCGATCTTGGTGAAGACGTCCTCGTACCCGTTCTGCACCCCATCGTCGTCGACGTAGATCATCGCCCCGGAGATGTTGAAGAACGTGATCATCTCGTCGCAGTCCTCGGGCACGGACAGCGTGTGGATCTCGCCGGGCGGCTCGTAGACGAAATGACCGGCCTCGGCGACCCACGGGTGCTCGTAGTAGTGCCACTTGCCCCGGATGACGTAGCCGAACACCGCACCCGGGTGCCGGTGACGCGACACGATGCCGGACCGGGTGACCTTCAGCAGGTTGCACCACTGCCCGATGACCGTGTTGAACATCAGGGGCCGGAACCACACGTTGTCCGCCTGCGGCACCCACAGCCGCTCGTCCTCCGGCACCGCGGGAATCGCGATCTCCGCGGGGATGTAGGCCGACGGGGCGATGACTACGCCCGACGATGTCATCCGATCACTCCTCGTCCGTATCGTCAGGCGGCCAGGTAGCCGCCGTCGACCGGGACGATAGCCCCGGTGATGAACCGCGCCTGCGGGCCGGCGAGGAACGCCACGACGTCGGCGACGTCGGACGGCTCCCCCCACCGGCCGAGCGGGGTGCGTCCGACGATCTGGTCGCTCGCCGCGGCGTCCGAATGGAGCGCCCCGGTGAGTTCGGTGCGGATCCATCCCGGGGCCACGGCGTTGACCCGGATCCCGTCGGGGCCCCAGGCCACCGCCAATGACTTCGTCAGTTGGGCGATCCCGCCCTTGCTCGCGGCGTAGCCCGGCACCCGGGCGCCGCCGAAGAAGCTCAACATGGACGCGAGGTTCACGATGCTGCCACCGGTGACCTTCAGCGCCGGGTAGGCGGCGACGCAGGCGCGCATGGTGGCGACCAGGTTGACCTGCAGCACCTCGGCGAACACCTGGGGCTCGAACTCTGCGTCCCGCCGGATGATCCCGGCTGCGTTCACCAGTACCTGCAGCTGCGGCACCTGACCGATCGCCGACTCCAGTGCCTCCGGCTCCGTGACGTCGAGCTCGGCGACGTGCGCGTCCCGCCGAAGCGACTCGGGTGCGGCCTCCGCGCGCAGACCCAGCGCGTGCACCCGGGCACCGGAGGCGATGAATGACGACGCGACGGCGGCTCCGATGCCGCTGGTGCCCCCGACCACGATCACGGTGGGCGGATCGCCGTGTTGCACAGAACCCCCGGGGAGGATGGGCGGTCATTTGACCGCGGGAGGCGGGCCGGATGGCCTCTGATGCTGCGCCGGACCGGACGGCACTGTCAAGGCGGGAAGCGCTTGCCAGACTCAGATGACAGCGCTCTCACAAAATCCTTCCGAGTGTCTTGACAGCGCTGTCAGAGCCGGTGAAACATGGCGCGGACGCCGACCCGCCCAGGAGGTAGCCATGCCCGCCACACCGGTCTCCGAGAAGTTCCCCGTCGCGGGCATGTCGCGCCGGACGATCCTGAAAGCGGCGGCCACCGGCATCGCCGGCCTCGGCGCCGCGCCGCTGCTGGCTGCCTGCGACAAGGGCAGCGGAAGCAGCGGAGGCACCGCATCGGGGAAGCCGACGGTCCGCATGTGGACCTGGTACACCCAGCAGCAGTCGATCTTCCCGAAGCTGATCACCGAGTTCGAGTCGGCCCACCCGAACATCAAGATCGAGAACCGGATCTTCGGTGATACGAACTCCTATCTGCCCGCCCTGCAGGCCGCAGTCGCCGGCGGCGATCCGCCGGAGATCTTCGGCCCGCACGTGCTCGCCATGCAGTACGGCAAGAACGGGATCTCGGCGAACCTGACCAAGGAGCTCGGCAACAGCTTCACCAGCGATTTCTTCGACTCGACCAACCAGGAGTACACCGACGCGGGCAAGCAGTACGCCCTCGGCTGGATGGCTCAGACCTTCGGCATCTTCTACAGCCCGGCCATCCTCAAGCAGGCGGGCGTCGACGAGCCGGAGACGTGGGACGACCTGCTGAGCGCCTCCACCGCGATCAAGTCCAAGACCGGGAAGATCGGCACCCTGTTCGCCAACAACCCCGGCACCAGTGGTCTGGACTTCTTCCTGCCCATCATCACCCAGATCAAGAACGACCCGACCTTCGTCCTCAAGCTCGACCAGCTCACCGACGGTGCCAGCTGGCTCGATCCGTCGGTGGTCCAGGCCCTCGCGGTCGTCCAGAAGCTCGTGAAGGGCGGCGCCTTCCAGGACGGCGTCAACGCCACCGAGACCAACCAGGCCGAGCAGCTCTTCTACACCGGCAAGGCCGCAATGCTGTTCAACGGCTCGTGGGCCCCGCAGGACTTCGTCCAGAACGCCTCGAAGAGCTTCCAGAAGTCCTACAAGGTCATGCAGACTCCGACGACGAAAGCCGGCGCGAAGCACTGGTGCGCCAACCAGGCCGGCGCCGGGCTCGCCGTCAGCGAGACAAGCAAGAACAAGGCCGCCGCGCTGGAGTTCATCAGGTTTCTCTATGACACCGACCGCTACGCCAAGACGATGAACGACTCGAACAGCATGCCGTCGACCAAGTCCGCCGCGCAGCAGGTCAAGGACCCGGTGCTCAAGCAGATGACCTCCTGGTTGTTGCAGGGCAACGGCTGCCCGCACATCCTCTTCGGCAAGGGATCCAGCGCGACCGCAGACCCGCTGGCCGCACTCATCGCCGGATCGACCGGGCCCGAGCAGACGGCGAAGAACATGCAGAAGGCCGTCAAGTCGGCGCGCGGCTGACCGCGCCGGCATGACCTCCACCGTCGAGCGCACCCGGACCGCGACCGTCCGCCGGCGTCGACTGCCGTCCCGCCGCAACCGCCGTGAACGTTACGTCGGCTACGCCTTCGTCCTCCCCACGCTCGTGTTCTTCGCGGCATTCGTGGGCTGGCCCCTCATCCACTCGATCTATCTGAGCTTCACCTCGTGGACCGGGTTCGGTACGCCGACCTTCACCGGACTGCACAACTACAGCCGGCTGGCCGGCGATGCGGTGTTCCGCAAGGCGCTGCTCATCACCGTCGTGTTCACCGCGGTGACCACCGTGCTGCAGACCATCCTGCCGATGCTCATCGCCATCCTCATCAACGCCGGATGGCGTCGGGCCGGCATCGTCTTCCGGACGATCCTGTTCATCCCCGGAGTCGTCTCCTTCGTCGTCACCGGCGTGCTGTGGCAACTCATCTACGACCCAAACCTCGGCACTCTCAACCGGTTGCTCGCCGACATCGGCCTGCGGTCGTGGCAGCACCAGTGGCTCGGCGACCCGGCCCTCGTCGTGCCCGCGATCATCGTGGTGTCACTGTGGCAGTCGCTCGGCCTGTACATGCTGATCTTCTTCGCCGGGCTGCAGGGCATCGATCCGACGCTCTACGAGGCGGCGCTCGTCGACGGTGCCAATGCGTGGCAGCGGCTGCGCAACGTCACGGTCCCGATGCTGCGCACGGTGACCGGCGTCGTGGTGGCCCTGAACCTCATCAACGGGTTCAAGACCTTCGACATCGTCTACGTCATGACCCGCGGCGGCCCGAATCACGCCTCGGAGGTGCTGGGCACCTACCTCTACAGCCTGGCCTTCGGCAGCCTGTCCGGCTCGGCACCGCAGATCGGCTACGCGACCGCGATCAGCATCGTGATCATGGCGCTCTGCATGGCCGCGGTCATCGTCCAGTTCGCCATCAACCGGAGGGCGACCGCCGATGTCCGGTGAGACGACGCTCCAGCCACTCCGCACGCCGGATCCGCTCCGCCCGGGAGCCGCCGCCCACCGGCCGCACCACGACCGGCGGCAGACCGGCTTCCGGTCGGCCGGCTTCGTCGTCCTGCTCGTGCTGGCCGTCGTGATGGTCTTCCCGCTGCTGTGGATGGTGCTGACCTCGCTGCGGTCGAGCAACACGGTCTTCGGCGGTCCGTTCATCCCGACGCAATTCACCGTCTCGGCCTACCGCGAGGCGTGGCACACCATCCACTTCGGCAGCCACTTCCTCAACAGCCTGGTCATCACCTCGCTGACCGTCGTCGGCACGCTGGCGCTAGCCACCCTGTCCGGCTATGCGTTCGCGATGCTGCGCTTCCCGTTGCGCAACACCTTGTACTTCGTGCTGCTGAGCACGCTGATGATGCCGGCCTCGGCGTTGATCATCCCGCTGTACCTGCAGCTGAAGAGCCTGAACCTGCTCGACACCCGCCAGGGTCTCGTGCTGCTCTACATCGGCAGTGCAGCGCCGTTCGCGATGTTCCTCATGCGCGCCTTCTTCGAGACCCTGCCGATGGAACTGGTCGAGGCTGCCAGGGTCGACGGGGCGGGTGAGTTCCGGGTGTTCTGGCGGGTCATGATGCCGCTTGCGCGCCCCGGCATCGCGACCGTGGTGATCTTCCAGTTCCTGGCGACGTGGAACGAGTTCCTCTACGCGAACACGGTGATCCAGACGACCGGCCGGCTGCCGCTGCAACCGATGCTGTTCACCCTGGTCGGTCAATACTCGACCAACTGGCCCGCCCTGACGGCCGCGCTGACCATGTCCGTCCTGCCTGTCATCCTCGTCTACGTGCGGATGCAGCGGCAGTTCGTCGCCGGCATGACGCTCGGTGCCGTGAAGAACTGACCACATCCACGCAGCAGAACTCCCGGAAGGACCCGCCGTGCCGGCACACCCGATCCGTTACGTCGACCTCAACGTCCGTGACCTGGACCGCTCGGTCGACTTCTACACCCGTCTGCTGGACCTGACCGAGGACTCCCGCTCGAACCGGGACGGACGACGCCGTGCGGCGCTGTCCGCCGGGCCCGCGACCCTTCGCCTGCAGGAGATCGGGGCCACCGCCCCGGACAGCGCCTGGCGGGCCGACGACCTGCAGAAGGGCTTCCGGCACATCGGGTTCAAGGTGGCCGACCTCGACCGGCGGGTAGCCGCCCTGCACGACGAAGGCGTCCGCTTCCACCTGGAGCCGCTCGACGCGACCGGCGGAGTGCGGATCGCCTTCTTCTTCGACCCGGACGGGGCCCTGCTGGAGTTCATCCAGGGTGATCTGGACTACCACAAGGTGTGGGACGAGGGGCTCGTCGCGGCCGAGCGCGCCCAGCCGGCGCCGACCACTCCCCGCTTCGACCACGTCGCGGTCACCGTCGACCGGATGCCGGACACCGTGGACCTCTATTCGTCCGGACTCGGCTTCGGCGTCGCCGGACAGCTCTTCCACAAGTCCGATCCCCGCGGCTTCGAGATCACCTACCTGCACGCGCAGGGCACCGTGCTGGAGGTGTTCACCTACACCGCGGACAAGGAGGAGACTCCCTGGCAGGTCGGCACCGAAACGCCCGGCTTCCAGGGCGTCGCCTTCGTCGACCCGGACCCGGCCGCCGCGATCGCCCGGTTGACCGACGCCGGAGCGAAGCCTGCGGGCTCCGTACCGGGCCTGGTGACCGACCGCGACGGGTTCCCGGTGCGGGTCGAGGCGCAGCGATGACCGCGGTTCCCCGCAACTGGCTGCGGCCGCTCGGGCGCACCGGGCTCACGGTCTCCGCGGTCTGCGCCGGGGGCGGTGTGCTCGGCAGCATGCCGGCGAACTTCGGCTACGAGGTGTCGACCCGACGCGGGATCGACACCGCCGCCCGGGTGCTCGCCGGACCGATCACCTTCCTGGACACCTCCAACGGCTACAGCGGCGGGGAGAGCGAGCGACGTATCGGCGCTGCGGTCGGCGCCGCCGGCGGGCTGCCGCCGGGCTTCGTCCTCGCGACGAAGGTGGACCCCGACGACGCCGGTGACTTCTCCGGCGCGCGGGTACGCCGTTCCCTCGAGGAGAGCCTGGAGCGTCTCGGCCTGGACCGGATCCCCCTCCTCTACCTGCACGACCCCGAGCAGATCAGCTTCGACGCCGGCATGGCCGCCGGCGGGCCGGTCGAGGCGATGGCGCGCATCCGCGACGAGGGGCTGGCCGAGCACCTCGGGGTCGCCGGGGGCACGGTCGCCCTCATGGAGCAGTACGTACAGACCGGCGTCTTCGAGGTGCTGCTGTCCCACAACCGCTACACCCTGCTCGACCGGTCGGCCGGTCCGCTGTTCGACACGGCGGTCAAGGAGGGCGTCGCCGTGGTCAACGCGGCGGTGTTCGGCGGGGGCATCCTCGCCAAGGGCACCGGGTCCTCCGACCGCTACGCCTACCGCAGCGCCCCGCCCGAGGTGCTGGCGGCGGCCCGCGCGATGGAGGCGGCGTGCGCGAGACACGGCGTCCCCCTGGTCGCCGCCGCACTGCAGTTCTCCGTCCGCGACGAGCGGGTCGCATCCACCGTGGTCGGGTTCTCCCGCCCGGAACGCGTGGACGAATGCGTCGGCCAGGCGTCGTACGACATCCCGGCGGAGCTCTGGTCGGAGCTGGCCGACCACGTCCCCGGCGCCGAACACTGGCTGTACTGACCGTCAAGAACCCGGAACCGAAGGAGACGACGTGCCTGACCGTGAGCCGATCAACTTCCCGGCGGACTTTCTCTGGGGCACCGCCACCGCGAGCTACCAGATCGAAGGCGGGGTCGACGAGGACGGTCGCGGCCGGTCGGTGTGGGACACCTTCGCCCACACCCCCGGGAAGATCCAGGGCGGCGACACCGGTGACGTGGCGTGCGATCACTACCACCGCTATCCCGAAGACGTCGCGCTGATGCGTGAGCTCGGAGTCAACGCCTACCGGTTCTCCCTCGCGTGGCCGCGCTTCCAGCCCGACGGGCGGGGCGAGCTCAACCCGGGCGGCGTCGCCTTCTACGACCGGCTCCTCGACGAGCTGCTCGGCGCCGGGATCCGCCCCTGGGTGACCCTCTACCACTGGGATCTCCCCCAGGCGCTGGAGGACGCCGGCGGCTGGCCGGTGCGGGAGACGGCGCTCCGGTTCGCCGACTACGCGGCCGCGGTCCACGCCCGGTTCGCCGACCGGATCGGCGACTGGACCACCCTCAACGAGCCGTGGTGCGCGGCCTTCCTCGGTTACGCCTCCGGCCATCATGCGCCGGGGCGGCAGGACCCGGCGGCGGCCGTACGCGCCGCCCATCACCTGATGCTCGGCCACGGACTGGCCGTCGAGGCCATGCGCTCGGCCCGGGCCGACCTCAACTACGGGATCACGCTCAACCTCTACCCGACGGACGCCGCCAGCGACGCCGCCGCCGACGTCGATGCCGCGCGCCGGATCGACGGGATCAGCAACCGCATCTTCCTCGACCCGATCCTGCGCGGCCGCTACCCCGCCGACGTCCTCGCCGACCTCGCGCCCATCGCCGGCACCGACCACATCCTGGACGGGGACGAGAAGCAGATCGGCCTGCCGCTCAACGTCCTCGGCGTCAACTACTACAGCCGGCACGTCGTCCGGGCCGCGCAGGGCGGCACGACGGCCGCGCCGAACTCCACCTGGGTGGGGTCGGAGGACGTGGAGAAGGTCGACACCGGCCGCCCGACGACGGCGATGGGCTGGGACATCGACGACGACGGCCTCTACGACATCCTGACCCGGGTCGCCCGCGAGTACGACGCACCGCCGCTCTACGTCACCGAGAACGGCGCGGCGTTCGACGACGTCCTCGACGTGGACGGCGCCGTGCACGACCCGGAGCGGATCGACTACCTCGACAGCCATTTCCGCGCCGCGCACCGGGCGATTCGCGACGGAGTGGATCTGCGTGGCTACTTCGTGTGGTCGTTGACGGACAACTTCGAATGGGCCTGGGGCAACTCCCGGCGGTTCGGTCTGATCCACCTCGACTACGCGACCCAGCGGCGCACGGTCAAGGACAGTGGCCGGTGGTACGCCGGCGTCACCGGCACCAACGCGCTGCCCGCCAGGAGAGAATGAGGCCTGGCACCGCAGGCGAGGAGAGTCGATGAGGTCCGAACGGCCCGCCCGGCCGACGCTGACCGGGGTCGCCCGGCGGGCGGGCGTCTCGCCCTCCACCGTCTCCCGGGTGGTACGCGGCTCCACTCCGGTCAGCGCCGAACTCGAGCGCACCGTGCGCGAGGCGATCGCCGCCACCGGCTACGTGCCGAACCTCGCCGCCCGCCAGCTGGTCACCAGCCGCTCGGACACCATCGGCGTCGTGATCGCCGAGGACCAGCGGCACGTGTTCGGCGAGCCGTTCTTCGCGGACATGATCGAGGGGGTCACCGCGGAGCTGTCCACCACGCCGTTCCGGTTCATCCTCGTCGTCGCCCGGTCCAGGGACGACCGCATGTGGCTGCAGCACTACGTCGGCAGCCGGCACGTCGACGGTGTGATGCTCATCGCCCCCGAACGCCGCGACCCGCTTGGCCGGATCCTGCAGGAGACCGGCGTGCCGGTCGTGTTCATGGGCAGGCCGTTCGACGTCACCGGCTGCCGTTACGTCGACGCGGACAACGTCGGCGGGACGAAGCAGGCCGTCGAATACCTCCACGCCAAAGGCCGTCGCCACATCGCCATGATCACCGGCATCCAGACCATGCGCTCGGGCTCGGACCGGCTCGCCGGGTACCGCAAGGGAATGGAGCAGGTCGGACTGCCGATCGACGAACGGCTCATCGTCGCCAGCGACTACACCGAGGAGGGCGGCGAACTGGCCATGCACGACCTGCTCGGCCGGCAGGTGCCGATCGACGCCGTGGTGGCCGCGTCGGACGTCAGCGCGGTCGGCGCGCTCCGTGCGCTGTCCACCGCCCGCATCGCCGTACCGGAGGAGATCTGCGTCGTCGGATTCGGCGACGACCCGAACAGCGCCCGGCACCGACCTCCACTCACCACGGTGGCACAGCCGTCGGTGGAGATGGGACGCCGGCTTGCCCGGCTGATGGTCGACACCATCGAGGGCGGCAAGAGCAGGCGCCGGGTGGTCATGCCCACCCACCTCGTCGTGCGGGAAACCGCCTGAGACCGACCCGCTCCACCCGTTACCATCCGCGACACCTCGCGCGGTGCTCGGAAATCGGCTGACCCGGCTGCGGCAGCACGTTACCGTCGGTGTCGCCGTGCGGTCCGACCACGGCGAATTACGCAAGGAGCGCCCGGGGTGGAATAGGCGAACACGACCGCAGACTTGTGTTGCGCATGACACGCCGGGACACATGCCCCCGATCCCCCGCACGGCGCTTCACAAGACTAATCTGATCTTGGGCGACCGTGAGGGCGCCTCATAGGTGGGGAGAGGACCAGATGGACGCAGCCCGCGGTGATCTCGGGCCGCCCGGCCCGGATACCGCCGTCCGGCCGGTCGAGGGTGATTGGCTGGATGCCCTCGCCACTCTCGCCACCATCGACGTCAAAATCGGCCAGGAAAACTTCCCCGTCGCATCCCGGCTCGTCCCCGCCCGCTGGCGTCGTCATCTGCAGGCGCTCTACGGATTCGCCCGGCTCGTCGACGATGCCGGTGACGAGGCACCCGGAGACCGCGACGCCCTGCTCGACGCGATCGACGACGACATCGACCGTCTCGTCGGCGACACCCCGCCGCGGCTGGCGGTGCTGCAGCGCCTGGCCGCCACAGTGGCGGAGCGGCAGCTGCCGCTCGAACCGTTCCACCGCCTGGTCGAGGCCAACCGTCGCGACCAGGTCGTCCGGCGCTACGACACCTATGACCAGCTGGTCGACTACTGCACCCTGTCCGCCAATCCCGTCGGCCACCTCGTACTCTCCCTCTTCGACAAGGCCACCCCGGAGCGTCTCGTGCTCTCCGACGAGGTGTGCACCGCGCTGCAGTTGATCGAGCACTGGCAGGACATCGCTGAAGACTTCGGTAACGACCGGGTCTACCTTCCGGCCGAAGACATGCAGCGGTACGGCGTGACGGACGCCGATCTCTCGGCCGACCACGTGAGCCCGGCGCTACGACGTCTGCTCGCCTTCGAGGTCAGCCGGACCCAGGCGCTGCTGAGCCATGGCGCGCGGCTGGTCGGCACGCTGTCGGGTTCGGCCCGGCTCGCCGTCGCCGGCTATGTCGGCGGGGGTCAGGCTGCCCTCGATGCACTCGGGGCGGCCGACCTCGAGGTGCTGGCTGGGCACCCCCGGCCGGGGCGGCTGCGGATCGTGCGTTCGATCACGGCACGGCTCGTGGGAGGGCGCTGAGCATGCACGCCGTCGAGGCCTACGCACACTGTGAACAGGTAACCCGCACCGAGGCACGTAACTTCGCCTACGGGATCCGGTTGCTCGCCCCGTCGAAGCGGGCGGCGCTCTCGGCCGTCTACGCCTTCGCCCGCCGGATCGACGACATCGGCGACGGCGACGCTCCCGTGCCGGAGAAGCTCTCGGCGCTGGCCGCGGCCAGAGCCGACATCGACCGCATCGGCACCGACGCCGACGACGCCGTACTCGTCGCGCTCGGCGACGCGGTGCGCCACCACCCGATCCCGCTCGGCGCGTTCGGCGAGCTCATCGACGGCGTCGAGGCCGACGTCCGCGGCGCCCGCTACGACAGCATCGACGAGCTGGTGCACTACTGCCGGTGCGTGGCCGGCTCGATCGGCCGGTTGTCCCTCGGGGTGTTCGGCGGCCTGGAACGTCCCGGCGCGGCGGACCGTGCGGATGCGCTCGGAGTGGCGCTGCAGCTGACCAACATCCTGCGCGACGTCCGCGAGGACCTGGAGAACGGGCGCATCTACCTGCCGGCCGAGGACCTCGAACGCTACGGCGCGCGGCTCGTCCTCGACCCGAGCGGGACGATCACCGGGCCGCGGTTGCCGCTCGTCGAGCTCATGCGCTTCGAAGCCGACCGGGCGCGCACGTGGTACGCGCGCGGACTCGAACTCCTCCCGATGCTCGACGCCCGCAGTGCGGCGTGCTGCGCGGCCATGGCCGGGATATACCGGCGGCTGCTCGACCGCATCGCCGACCGCCCGGACATCGCCCTCGACCGACGGGTCTCCCTGCCCACCCGGGAAAAGGTCGCGGTCGCCGTCGGCAGCCTGGCGCGTGCGGCCGTCGGCAGCGGCCTGAAGTCCACCCGGACGGGGGTGGCGCCATCATGAGCGCGCCCACGGTGTGCGTCGTCGGGGCGGGATTGGCTGGTCTGGCCGCGGCGATCGAAGCGGTCGACGGCGGGGCGCAGGTCATCCTGCTCGAGAGCCGCCCGCGACTCGGCGGTGCGACCTTCTCCTTCACCCGCGACGGCGCGAACGTCGACCACACCTCGGTCGACCATGGGGCCGACGACCACGCCTCCGTCGACCATGGCGTCGACGCGGACTCCCCCCGCGACGGACTCACCGTCGACAACGGCCAGCACGTCTTCCTGCGTTGCTGCACCGCCTATCAGGCCTTCCTCCGCCGGCTCGGCGTCGCCGGCCTGGTGCGAATCCAGGACCGGATGTCGGTGCCGGTGATCACACCCGGGGGCCGGGTGCACCGGCTGACCCGCAGCGATCTGCCCGCCCCGCTGCACCTCGCCGGAGCCGTCGGCGGCTACCCGCTGCTGTCGCTGCGCGACAAGGTCACCGCGGTCCGGGCCCTGGTGGCGCTACGCCGTCTCGACCCCGACGATCCGCGCCTGGACGTCGAGTCCTTCGGCGGTTGGCTGCGGCGGCACGGGCAGTCGACGACGGCGATCAACGCGCTGTGGGGACTCATCAGCGTCCCGACGCTCAATGCCTGGCCGGACGAGACTTCCCTCGCCCTCGCCGCGATGGTCTTCCGCACCGGTCTGCTGGACGACGCCGAGGCGGCCGACATCGGTATCCCCCTGGTCCCCCTGTCCCGGCTGCACGGCGACCCGGCCGGTGCCGTGCTCGCCGCGGCCGGGGCGGACGTGCGCACCTCGACGAGGGTCGTCGGCGTACGCCGCGACGAGTCCGGGCTCACCGTGGCGACGAGGTCCGGATCGGTGCGCGCCGACGCCGTCGTCCTCGCCGTACCGCACGACAGCCTGCCGCCGCTGCTCCCCGACGGCGCCGTCCGCGAGCAGGCCCGGCTGGCCGGACTGGGCGCCTCACCGATCGTCAACCTGCACGTCGTCTACGACCGGCCCGTGACCAGCCTGCCGTTCGCGGTCGGTCACGGTGGCCCGGTCCACTGGGTGTTCGACCGCACCGAGGCCGCGGGAGTGACCGACGGGCAGTACCTCACCGTGTCGCTGTCGGCCGCCGATGCCTACCTGCACGAACCGGTCGCCGCCCTGCGCGCCCGGTTCCTCCCGGCGCTGGCCGAACTGTTCCCCGCAGCCGGCCGGGCTAGTGTCCGCCGGTTCCTCGTGACACGGGAGCCGAAAGCCACATTCCGGCCATTGCCCGGCACCGGCGCGCTCCGGCCCGGCTCCCAGACAGATGTCCCCGGCGTGTTCCTCGCTGGGTCGTGGACCGACACCGGCTGGCCCGCGACGATGGAGGGCGCCGTCCGGAGCGGGACCAACGCGGCTCGTCGCGCCCTGACCACGGTCGATCCGATCTCGGCCCCGACCATGCAAGGAGCAGCCCTGTGACCGCCCGGACACTGCATCAGGGTCACGTCGCCAGCGTGCTGGACCGGGCCCGCGACCTCTCCCAACCGGCGCTGCGGGAGGCCGTCGACCGGCTGACCCCGTCGATGACCAAGGTCGCCGGCTACCACTTCGGCTGGCTCACCGCCGATGGCCGCGAGCGAGGGAAGATCCACGGCAAGGGCATCCGCAACGCCATGGCCCTGCTGTCCGCCCGGGCGGCCGGGGCGCCCGCCGAGAGCGGCATCCCGGGTGGCGTCGCGGTGGAGTTGGTGCACAACTTCTCGCTGCTGCACGACGACCTGATGGACGGCGATCGCGAACGCCACCACCAGCCGACGGCCTGGACCGTGTTCGGTCCGTCCGCCGCGATTCTCGGCGGGGTCGCCCTGCTCACGCTCGCCGAGGAGGTGCTGCTCGACCTCGAGACCTCCGACGGGGCGGCCGCGGCGAAGCTCCTGACGACGTCCACCGCCAGGTTGGTCACGGGTCAAACCGACGATCTGGAGTTCGAATCGCGTGACGACGTCACACTGGAGGAATGCCTGCGGATGGCGGGAAACAAGACCAGCGCGCTGATGTCGTGCTCGGCGGCGATCGGCGCCGTCCTCAATGGCGCATCCCCCGCCACCGTCCGCGCGCTCACCGACTTCGGCGAGCACGTCGGCCTCGCCTTCCAGTTGGTCGACGACTTGCTCGGCATCTGGGGTTCCCCCGAGCTGACCGGAAAGCCGGTCCGGTCGGACCTACGAGCCGGAAAGAAGACCCTTCCGGTCGCCGCGGCCCTCGCCGCCGGTGGCTCGGCCGCCGAGCAGCTGGCCCGCATGCTCGCCGAGGACGCCGCCGAGGCCCCATCCGAGGCCGACAGCGACGACCGCTACGCCGCCGAGGCCGACCTGGTCGAGAAGGCCGGAGGTCGGGCCTGGGCGGGCACCGAGGCCGACCGCCAGCTGACCCTGGCCCGGGAGCGGCTGACCTCGGTCGAGCTGGAGCCCGACGCGGTCCGCGACCTGACAGCGGTGGCCGACTACGTGGTGCGGCGGCAGCAGTGAGCACCCTGCAGACCGAATTCACCGGTCCGGTCGCCGGCCCGACCGAGGCGCTGGGCTCGGCCACCCGACACCTGCTCGACCTGCAGCACGCCGACGGGTGGTGGAAGGGCGAACTCGAGACCAACGTCACGATGGACGCCGAGGATCTCCTGCTCCGGCACGTGCTCGGGGTGCGGACCGACGAGGAGACCGCACGGGCCGCCCACTGGATCCGCTCGCAGCAACGCGGGGACGGCACGTGGGCGACGTTCTTCGGTGGACCGGCCGACCTGTCGACCACGGCGGAGGCCTACGTCGCACTTCGGCTGGCCGGCGATGGTCCTGAGCTGCCACACATGCAGGCCGCGGCGCACTTCGTGCGGGAGTCCGGCGGTCTCGAGGCCACCCGGGTCTTCACCCGCATCTGGCTCGCGATGGTGGGCCAGTGGTCCTGGGAGCAAGTGCCGGTCCTTCCGCCGGAGCTGATCCTGCTGCCGTCGTGGGTGCCGCTCAACATCTACGATTTCGCCTGCTGGGCGCGCCAGACGATAGTCCCGCTGACGATCGTGAGCACGCTCCGGCCGGTGCGGCCGCTGCCGTTCGACCTGCCCGAGCTGCGGACCGGCATCGAGCAGCCGGAGTCAGCTTCCCCCCTGAGCTCGGCCGGGCGGTTCGAACTGCTCGACCGGGTGCTGCGCACCTACGGCCGCCGGGCCTCGAAGCGACTCCGGCGCCACGCGATGGCCAAGGCCGAGAAGTGGATCGTGGCGCGCCAGGAAGCGGACGGGTCGTGGGGCGGAATCCAGCCGCCGTGGGTCTATTCGCTGATCGCCCTGCACGCCCTCGGCTATCCCACCGACCATCCGGTCATCGTCGCCGGGCTGGCCGGGCTGGACGGCTTCCTCATCGACGACGAACGCGGCCGCCGGCTCGAGGCCTGTCAGTCGCCGGTCTGGGACACCGTGCTCGCCATGATCGCGCTGTCCGACGCGGGCATCACCGCCGACGACCCGGCGCTGGTGAAGGCCGGCCAATGGGTGGTCGACGAGGAGATCGGCGTCCACGGCGACTGGGCGGTGCGCCGGCCGCAGTTGGGCGCCGGCGGCTGGGCGTTCGAATTCGCCAACGACACCTACCCCGACGTCGACGACACCGCCGAGGTCGTCCTCGCGCTGCGCCGGGTCGACCCGGCGCGCGTCAGCGGGCTCGACGGCGCGATCCGCCGGGGAGTCTCCTGGTCGACCGGGATGCAGAGCGGCGACGGTGGCTGGGGCGCATTCGACGCCGACAACACCCGCGACCTCGCCTATGCCATCTCCTTCGCCGACTTCGGCGCGATGATCGACCCGCCCTCCGCCGACGTGACGGCACACATGGTCGAGATGCTCGCCGGCGAAGGAGCGGCCGGCTCGCCGGCGGCCCGCCGCGGCATCGACTGGATGCTCGCCGCGCAGGAGTCCGACGGCTCGTGGTTCGGACGGTGGGGCGCCAACCACGTCTACGGAGTGGGGGCGGTGGTCCCCGCTCTGATCGCCGCCGGTCTGCCGTCCTCGCACCCGGCGATCGAGCGCTCCCTGGCCTGGCTGCGCGGCGTGCAGAACACCGACGGCGGTTGGGGCGAAGACCTGCGCTCCTACGTCGACCCGGCCTGGCGCGGCCGGGGCGACTCGACCGCCTCGCAGACCGCGTGGGCTCTACTCGCGCTGCTCTGCGTCGACGCGCCGAGGACGTCCACCACGGCCGAGGCGATCGAACGCGGCATCCGGTGGCTGGTCGACAATCAGCGAGCGGACGGCACGTGGGATGAGCCACAGTTCACCGGCACCGGATTCCCCGGGGATTTCTACATCAACTATCACCTCTACCGACTCGTCTTCCCGCTGATGGCGCTGGGGCGCTACGTGCGGGCATTCGAGCAGGAAGCAGAGCGGGCATGACTCTCCTCGTCTACGCACCGCTACGGATCGAGGCGCAGACCGTCGCGCCGGGGTTGCCCCGCGCCCGCGTGGTCCGCTCCGGAATGGGTCCGCTGCGCGCGCACCGCGCCGCGGCGGGTCTGTGGCGCGACACCGGCCCGGACGACCCGGTCGCGATCGCCGGGTTCGCCGGCGCGTTGCGTGAAGGCCTCGCACCCGGCGACATCGTCATCGCCGACGAGGTGCGGGGCGGCAGCCGGGTGGTGCGCTGCCCGTCGGCTGCTCCGCTCGCGGCGGCGCTGCGCCGGCTCGGCCTGCGGGTCCACGTGGGCCCGATCCTGACCGTCGAGAGCGCCGTACGCCGGCAGGAACACCGTGCCGAACTCGCCGAGACCGGCGCGATCGCGATCGACATGGAGTCCGCGGCGTTCCTCGACCTGGTCGGCGACCGGCCGCGGGCCGTCCTGCGGGTCATCGTCGACGGTCCCGACCGGCCGCTGGTGCATCCCCGCACCATCACCGGCGGCGTCGTCGCCCGCCGGGCACTGCGCCGGGCCGCTCCGGCGCTGCAGACCTGGGCCGACGCCTGCTCCCCCCGCAAGGTGCTGCTGGCCGGTCCCCGGTCGTTCTGCGCCGGGGTCGAGCGGGCCATCGCCATCGTCGAGGCGGCGCTCGAGCGTTACGGGGAGCCGGTCTACGTCCGCAAGCAGATCGTGCACAACATCCACGTGGTGCGCGACCTCGAGCAGCGCGGTGCCATCTTCGTCGACGAGGTCGACGAGGTGCCCGACGGCGCGACGCTGGTCTTCTCCGCGCATGGGGTGTCGCCCCAGGTGCGCGCCGAGGCGGGCGCGCGCGGTCTGCAGGTCATCGATGCGACCTGCCCGCTGGTCAGCAAGGTGCACGCCGAGGCGCGGCGGTTCGCCGCCCGCGGCGAGACGATCGCGCTGATCGGCCACCGCGGCCACGAAGAGGTCGAGGGCACCACCGGCGAGGCGCCCGAGGCGGTCCGGCTGGTCGAGTCGGCCGAGGACGTGGAGACGCTCGAGGTGGAGGATCCGGAGCGGATCTCCTATCTCATGCAGACCACGCTCGCTGTCGACGAGTCGCAGCACGTCGTCGACGCCCTGCGCCGGCGGTTCCCGGCGCTGCGCGGTCCGTCCTCCGACGACATCTGCTACGCCACTACAAACCGGCAGGCCGCGATCCGCGCGGTCGCCCGCGAGTCCGACGCCGTCCTCGTCGTGGGGTCGGCCAACTCCTCCAACTCCCGTCGCCTGGTCGAGATCGCGGCGCGGGAGTGCGGGGAGGCACACCTGGTGGACGACGACGGTGACATCGACCTCGGCTGGCTGGCCGGGCGACGCACCATCGGGCTCACCGCCGGCGCATCCGCGCCGCCCGACCTCGTCGAACGGGTGATCACTGCATTGGCCGGACTCGGTCCGGTCGAGGTCGCCGAGCGTCCCGTGGTCACCGAATCAGTGGAGTTCTCACTGCCCAAGGAGGTCAGTCGCCCATGAGCATCCCGCTGCGCCAGAGCGCACGGATCGGCGCATATCTGTTCAAGCAGAAGGTCACCAGGAAGGACAAGTTCCCGCTGATCGTCGAGCTCGAACCGCTGTTCGCCTGCAACCTGTCCTGCCCCGGGTGCGGAAAGATCCAGCACCCCGCCGATGTCCTCAAGCAGCGGATGCCGGTCGAGCAGGCGATCGGGGCGATCGAGGAATGCGGTGCCCCGATGGTGTCGATCGCGGGCGGCGAGCCGCTGATGCACCCGCAGATCGACGTCATCGTCAACGAGTTGGTGAAGCGCAAGAAGTACGTCTACCTGTGCACCAACGCGGTGCTGCTGCGCAAGCGGATCGAGCGCTTCGACTTCAAGCCGTCGCCGTACTTCTCCTTCGTCGTGCACGTCGACGGGCTCAAGGAGCGCCACGACGAGGCGGTCGACAAGGAAGGAGTCTTCGACGAGGCGATCGCGGCCATCAAGGAGGTCAAGCGCCGCGGCTTCACCGTCAACACCAACTCGACCTTCTTCAACACCGACACCCCACAGACCATCATCGACGTCCTCGACTTCTTGAACGACGACGTCAAGGTCGACCAGATGATGATCTCGCCGGCCTACGCCTACGAGAAGGCACCCGACCAGGAGCACTTCCTCGGTGTGCAGGAGACCCGGGAGCTGTTCCAGAAGGCGTTCGCCGACGGACGGCGCAAGAAGTGGCGGCTCAACCACTCGCCGCTCTTCCTCGACTTCCTCGAGGGGAAGGTCGACTTCGGCTGCACCGCATGGGGCATCCCGTCGTACTCGCTCAAGGGCTGGCAGAAGCCGTGCTACCTGATGGCCGACGGCTACACCGAGACCTACCGCGAGCTGATCGACACCACCGACTGGGACTCCTACGGCCGCGGCAAGGACGAACGCTGCAACAACTGCATGGCGCACTGCGGCTACGAGCCGACGGCGGTGCTCGCCACGATGGGCTCGCTCAAGGAGTCGCTGCGGGCCGCCCGCAGCTGAGCGGTCCCGGGTCCGTCACCCGAAGCGGGCCGAGAGCGCGCGGTAGAGGCCGGGGGTCATGCCGTGCATGCGGGCGGCGAACCCCAGCCAGCGGGGTATGACCACGGTCCGGCGCTCGGCGATGATCCCGTCGCAGATCGCCCCGGCCACCGTGCTCGTGCTGATCGGCCGTGGCCAGCGCCGGGTGTAGGGCTTTCCGCGGTGGCTGAAGAAGTCGGTCGCCACAGGCCCGGGCGCCACCACCGTGACGCCGACGCCGGACCCGGCGAGCTCGTCGGAGAGGCTGTCGGCGAAGGTGCTCAGGCCGCCCTTCGCGGCGGAATAGACCGACTCGTTGCGTACGCCGACGAGTCCCGCGATCGAGCTCATCAGCACGATCCGGCCCCGGCCCCGCTCCAGCATGCCGGGCAGGACCAGCCGGGTGAGCTGCATCGGCGCGATCAGGTCGACCCGCATCACGCCGTCCACCTCGCCCGTACTCGTGTCGACAAGGGGCCCGGCGCGGCCGACGCCGGCGGCGCTGACCAACAGGTCGATCGTCCCGGCGACCTGCTCGACCTCAGCGACGAGTTTGTCCGGCATGCCAGGTTGGAGTAGATCGGCCTGGACGGCGTGCGCACCCAGCAGATCCGCCACGCCCGCGAGCCGGCCCGCGTTGCGGCCCGCGACGACCACCTTGGCCCCGGCCCGCGACAGGGCGATGGCCGTCGCTCGACCGATCCCCCCGGTCGCTCCGGTGACCAATGCGACGCTGCCGACGATGTCCATGAGCCCGCTCCGCGCGGAACGCCCCCTTCGCGATCGCTGTGCTCGCGACGCTACCGGTTAGGCTGGCGCAGCCAACCCGGCCGCTCCGGCACACACGATCGCGAGTACTGCCCACGTGACGATTGCCATCATTCTGTGCGCAGCGGTGCTGCTCGGGCTTGGCTTCGTACTGCAGCAGCGGGCGGCCCAGGAGGCGCCGCCGGAGGATGCGCTCCGGTTCAAGCTCTTCCTCGACCTGATCAAGAAGCCGGTGTGGCTGGCCGGCATCGGCTCGATGGTGGGCGGTCAGATCCTCGGCGCCATCGCCCTCGGGCACGCCGATGTGATCCTGGTCGAGCCGCTGCTCACCACCAACCTGCTCTTCGCCCTGGCACTGGCCCGCGTCATCTCCTCCCAACAACTCGGCCGGCGCGAGTGGTCCGGGGCGATCATCCTGAGCGTCGGCGTCGCGGTGTTCATCATCGCCGGGCAGCCGCACACGGGCAGCCAGCCGGTCAGCGAATTACGCCGCTGGCTGGTCGTCGGGGTGGTCGCCGCCATCGCCGCGGCGCTGGTCGCCGTCGCGCGGCGGCGGGCCGCGACCGAGAAGGCCACGCTGCTCGCCTCCGCCGCCGGGTCTCTCTACGGCCTGCAGGACGGCTTCACCAAGCGCTCCATGGTGCTGCTCGACCATGGCATCGGCGATCTGGTGACCTCCTACCTGCCCTACGCCGTGTTCGGCGTCGCCGTGATCGGCCTGCTGCTCGCCCAGAGCGCCTTCGAGGTCGCCCCGCTCCGCGCCTCGCTGCCTGCGATGACCGTCGCCGAGCCGCTCGCCGGAATCGCATTCGGTGTCGGGGTGTTCGGGGAGGTAGTGCGCCTGGCACCGATCTGGCTGGCGCTCGAGTCGGCAGGACTGGTCGCGATGATTACCGGGGTCATCCTCATCACGAGGTCACCGATGCTGCACCGAGGCGGTGCACCCGCCAAGTCACCGGTGCCCCAATGATCGCCATCTTCTTCGCCATCTGTGCCGCGGCGAGCAATGCGACCGGGACGGTCCTGCAGCGCCGGGCCGCGAGCCTCGCGCCGGCCGACGAGACGATGCGCCTGGCCCTGGTGAAGGACCTGATCCGACGCCCGATCTGGCTGGCCGGCATCGGGGGGCTCATCGGCGGGTTTCTCTTCCAGGCGCTCGCCCTGAGCCACGGCGAGCTCAGCCTGGTCCAGCCGATCGTCGTCGCCGAACTGCCGCTCACCCTGGCCGTCGCCGCGCTGCTCTTCCGGGCCCGGCTGGACCGCGACGCGATCGGCGGGGCCATCGCGGTGAGCGCCGGGCTGGCGTTGGTCATGCTGGCCACCGACCCCCACGGCGGCCACGAGGCCAACGGCTGGCTGACCTGGTTCGCCGCCTGCGTGGTCAGCGTGGGCGTCGGTCTGGCACTGGTGCTCGCCGGGCTCCGGTTGCACGGCGGTCGGCGCGGGACCCTCTTCGGTGCGGCGGCCGGCCTGGGCTTCGGCTTCACCGCGGCGCTGATGAAGGGTGCGCTGGACCGGATCAACGACGGCGTGGGCGCCGTAGTCAGCTCGTGGCAGCTCTACGCCATGGTCGTCACCGGTATCGCCAGCGTCTTCCTCATCCAGAACGCGCTCCAGGCCGGGTCGCTCGTCGCCGTCCAACCGGCCATCACCATCTGCGATCCGCTCACCAGCGTCGGATACGGCGTCTTCCTCTTCGGCGAGCAGCTGCGGGGCGGCATCTGGCTGCTGCCCTCGTTGGTCGGCGCCATCACGATCGCGGTCGGCAGTGTCGTCCTGTCCCGCTCACCGCTGAGCGCGGCCGACGGGTCCGATCTCGTCCCGACCCCGACATCCGGCACCCGGGTGGGCACCGCCGGCTCCTCCTGATCCGCCGACCCGCGCGGACTACCCGGGACCGGCCGTCGCCGCACGGTCGGCGAGCCAGCGGCGGAGCGCCACGGCCGGATCCTCGACGAAGACGGCCGCGGCCCGCTCCCGCTGCTCGTCGCGCACCGAGCCCGGCCGGCGCAGCTTCTCGACCGCGTCCAGCAGCGTGGCGCCGTCCCCGGCAGGGGTGACCAGGGCGGCGTCGCCGAGCGCCCGGACACCGAGCCGGCCGTGGCCCGGCAGCGGCCGGTAGCTGACGACCGGCAGCCCCGCGGCGAAGGCCTCGGCGCAGGTCTCGCCGCCCGCATTGTCGACCAGGACGGCGGCCGCGGCGAACAGGTCGGGAAGGTCGTCCCGCCAGCCCAGGGCCAGACAGCGGCCGGCCGTCGCCAGGGTCCGGCGCAGCCGCTCGTTGCGGCCGCACAGGACGACGGGCCGCACCCCGTCGAGCTCGGCCAGCCGGGCCGCCGTACCCACGGCGTCACCCACGCCCCATGACCCGGTCGACACCAGCACCGCCTGCTCGTCCGGCCGGAGTCGCAGCGCGCGCCGGCCGGCCGTGGGGTCGGTGCACCGGGAGAAGCGGGCGTCGATGAGCGGTCCGGGGGCCAGGGCCGCCCGGCCGGTCCGGGACCGGGCCTCGGCGGCCACCGCCGGGTAGGGGCAGACGAACAGGTCGGTGGCCGGGTGCAGCCACAGCTTGTGGGCGGCCGGCTCGGTGATCATCACGACACTGGGCACGGTGAGGCGGCCGTGGGCCCGCAACCGGCCGGCGGCCTGACCGGCGAGATGGAAGGTGGACACGACGGCGGTCGGCTTGTAGTCCGCCAGCAGCGGCCGCAGCCGGCGGGCGGCGAGGGCGACCAGCGGCGAGGTGGTCGGCTGGTGCTGTCCGCGCGGGACGAAGAACGTCTGGAAGATCCCTTCGTAGAGCCACGGCGCCGCCCGCAGCATGCCGCCGTAGCCGTCGCGCAGCGCCCGCCCGGTCCCGGCCGGAAGGATGTCGAGCAGATCGACGATCCGGACCTCCGCCGCGCCGCTCAGGCGGGCGGCCAGCTCGCGGGCGACCTGGTTGTGCCCGGAGCCCATGCTCGCGGTCAGCACCAGGTAGCGCCCGGCGGGCACCGCACTCGGGTCGGCCATGCGCCATACGATGTCCTATCCGCGGGTCGAGCGGGGGGAAGGGGTGCCGGTGCCGGGACGAATGGGCTGGCCCGGTGTCGGGGCCGCACTGCTCGCCGGCTGGCACCTGGGGCCGGCGGCGACCTGGCTGCCGCCGGTCCGTGCGCTGACCCCCGCGCTCGCCGGCCGGGGCCGGGCCGACCACGTCGCCCTCACCTTCGACGACGGCCCGTCCGCCGAGTCCACCCCGGAGTTGCTGCGGGTGCTGGAGGCGGCCGGCGTACGGGCCACCTTCTTCATGGTCGGCGAGCGGCTCGCCCGCCGGCCCGGGATCGGACGGGCCGTGGCCGATGCCGGGCACGAGGTGGCCGTCCACGGCTTCGAGCACCGCTACCTGCTGGGCCGGTCGCCGTGGCACGTCCACGCCGACCTCGCCCGGGCCCGGGACCTGGTCGGCGACATCACCGGGACCGCGCCCCGCTGGTTCCGCCCGCCGTACGGCGTCCTGACCGGTGACGCTGCGCTCGCCGCGCGGCTGCTGGGCCTGCGGCCGGTGCTCTGGACGGCCTGGGGACGGGACTGGACCCCGGCGGCCAGCCCCCGATCGGTCGAGGACACCATCGCGCCCGGCATCCGGGGCGGGGCGACCCTGCTGCTGCACGACGCCGGCTACGACGCAGCGCCGGGTGCTTGGCGCTCCGCCGTCGGTGCCCTGGCGGGCGTCATCGACCGGGCGCAGGCGCTCGGCTACCGCGTCGGGCCGCTGGCCGAGCACGGCGTCGGCGTACGGCGGCGGGGCTGAGCGCCGGCGGTCAGCTCCCCGGCGCCGGCGGGGGCTGTTCCGGACCGGCCGGCGGGTCGTCGGGGAGCGTCAGGTCCGGCTTCGGGATCTCCACCTTCGGCACCGAGACCGGCGGGATGGGCGGGAGACCGGGCCGCAGCGACTCACCGACGTCCGGCAGGCCCTCATGGGCCTCGATGCTGTCGGGGTCGGAATCCGACGCCCGCAGCGATTCCGGCTGCACCGCCGCCGGCGGCAGTTTCGAGTCGAACCAGTCGCTGGTGTCGATCGGCGCCTCGCCGTTGGGCTTCGCGGACGGGGTGTCGCCGGCCTGGGTGAGCCAGGAGCCGTTCGAACCGCCCGAGCCCTCCCCCTCCTTGTCGCCGCCGGTGAATCGCGACAGGCCCTCCAGTGCCTTGCTGAACTCGCTGGGCACGATCCACAGCTTGTTGGCGTCGCCCTGCGCGATCTGCGGCAGCGTCTGCAGGTACTGGTAGGCAAGCAGTTTCGGGTCGGGATCGGCGTTGTGGATCGAGCGGAACACCGTCTCGATCGCCTTCGCCTGGCCCTGCGACGACAGGTAGCGGGCGGCCCGCTCACCCTCGGCCCGCAGGATCAGGCTCTGCCGCTCGGCCTCGGCACTGAGGATCGCCGCCTGCTTCTGGCCCTGTGCACTGAGGATCTGCGCCGCCTTCTGGCCTTCGGCGGTCTTGATCGCCGACTCCCGCGCACCCTCGGCCTGCAGGATGATCGCGCGCTTGTCCCGGTCGGCACGCATCTGCTTCTCCATCGAGTCCTTGATCGACGGCGGCGGGTCGATGGCCTTCAGCTCCACCCGGCCGACCCGGATGCCCCACCGGCCGGTCGCCTCGTCGAGCTCGCCGCGAAGCCTCGTGTTGATCGCGTCCCGGGAGGTCAATGCCTCCTCGAGGTTCATGCCGCCGACGACGTTGCGCAGGGTGGTGATGGTGAGCTGCTCGACGGCCTGGATGAAGTTGGCGATCTCATACGTCGCCGCACGCGGATCGGTGACCTGGAAGTAGATGACCGTGTCGATGTTGACGGTCAGGTTGTCCGAGGTGATGACCGGCTGCGGCGGGAACGACACGACCTGCTCGCGCAGGTCGATCATCGCGCGGACCCGGTCGACGAACGGGGCGAGGAAGGCTATGCCCGGAGGCAGGACCTTCGTGAACCGGCCCAGTCGTTCGACCACCCCGGCCCGCGCCTGCGGCACGATCCGGATGCTTCTGGCCAGGACGACGAGCACCAGCACGACGATGACGCCCAGTGCGATCAATGCTGCCATTACGGCTCTCCCCAAACGACGGCGGTGACGCCGTTGATCTCCATGACTCTGACAGTACGTCCGACCTCGAGCACCTGCGTCGCGTCGTAGCTCTGCGCCGACCACTCGTCGCCGCCGATCTTGACCCGACCCTGCTGCGCGTCGACGGTGCGCAGCACGGTGGCGGTGCGACCCACGAGCGCCTCGATGCCGGTCCTGCTGAGCTCCTCGGTGTTCTCCAGGTGCCGCCGGGCGATCGGCCGGACGACCAGCAGCAGACCGACCGCGGCGATCGCGAACACCAGGACCTGCAGGCCGACCCCCAGACCGAGCGCCGCCGCGCCACCGGCGACCAGGGCGCCGCCGGCGAACATGATGAGGACGAGACCGAGCGACAGCGTCTCGGCGACGACCAAGGCCCCCGCCGCGATCAACCAGATCAACCAGTCGGCCACACATCCATCCTGCCACTTATTCGGTGTCTGCCTCTTTTCTCACCCAATGTCGGTGACGAAGTCGATCAGCCGCTCCACGGCGCCCAGGAGCGGGATCTGCAGGTCGGCGTAGGTGGACACCGAGGAGAGCACCCGGCGCCACATCGTCTGGGGGTCGGACACCCCGAGCGCGGCGCAGACACCCTCCTTCCACGCCGTGCCGCGGGGCACCCGTGGCCAGGCCGGGATGCCGACCGCCTCGGGCTTGACCGCCTCCCAGATGTCGACATAGGGGTGCCCGGTCACCAGGACGTGCGGGTCCCGCACGCCCGCGACGATGCGCTGCTCCTTGCTGCCCGCCACCAGGTGGTCGACGAGGACACCGAGCCGGCGGCCGCGCTCCGGCCGGAACCCGGCGACGACCGCGGCCAGGTCGTCGATGCCGTGCAGCGGCTCCACCACGATCCCCTCGATCCGCAGGTCGTCGCCCCACACCCGCTCGACCAGCGCGGCGTCGTGCACGCCCTCGACGTAGATGCGGCTGGCCCGGGCGACGCGGGTCGGTGCGCCCGGCACCGCCAGCGAGCCGGAGGCGGTGCGGGCCCGCGCCGTCGGCCCTGCCACCGGCGCCGGTCGGACGAGCGTCACCGGATCGCCGTCGACGAGAAACCCGGCCGGCCGCAGCGGGAAGACCCGGCGCCGGCCGTGCCGGTCCTCCAGCGTCACCACGTCGCCGGCGCAGGCCACCACCGCCCCGCAGAAGCCGGACGCCGGGTCCTCGGCGACCACCCCGGCCTCGGCCGGGACCTCCGGGATCCGGCGGGCGCGCCGCCAGTCCCCGGACAGGACGTCATCGCCGTACCGGTCCCGCTGCGCCACGTCGTACTCCTCGGTGCTCGCCGATTCCACCGGCGGGCACGCTAACCGGCGCCCCGTGCGGCCGCGACGTAGGCTCGCCGACATGTGTCGATTGCGGTCCGGACTGTTCGTCGCGTGGGGTTCGTCCTGGCTCGCCGGGCGGACGTCGTACGACGACCTGGTGGTGAAGGTCACCGGCGGCGACGAGCCGCACCGGGTGCACGGCCTGCCCGACTCGCCGGACGCGCCGCTGGGCTGGGCGCTGACCGCGCTGCGGTCCCGCAACGCCGACGCGCTGCGGCTGGTGCTTCCGGTCCCCGGCGACCCGCGCGGCCTGCCCGCCGGGTCGGACTTCGCCGCCGACGCGCTGCGGGCCGGCGAGGCGGTCATCGGCGGCGGCCTGGGCCTGGTGCCGGACGTGCAGGAGCGCGGTTCGCAGATCGGCAGCCGGGCGGTCGTGGTGGTCTGGCGGGCGTACGAGATCGACGAGCCGCGGCCGGACCCGCTGCATCTCGCCGACGCCGAGCACGACCTGACGGAGGCGCTGCGGGAGGCCGCGACCGCGCTGTCCGACCTCGACGTGGCCACCTGGCGGCCGGAGCTCGCCGAGGCGGCGGCCGGGATCCGCAACGGGGCCGCTCGGCTCACCCTGCCGGCCGGCTACGACCCGCGGGCGCTGCGGCTGCTCGCGCAGGCCGACCGGCTCGCCGCCGTACTCGACCTCGCGCACGACGACGCGCCCGGAGGCGCCGTCACCAGCCAGGAGGCCCGCCGCCGGGCCGAGATCCTGCGGCCGCTGGCGACCGCGATCCGGCGCGCTCGGCTCGCCGCCTACAACGCCGTGACCGCCGACCGCAGGTAGGCCGGGTGGGCCGCGGCCGGGGCGGGGCCAGCGGCCGGTCGGTCCGGTTCGGCGAGGGCCGCTAGCAGCAGCGGCAGCGACCGGTGCAGCTCCCGCTGCCAATAGGGCCAGGTGTGGGTGCCAGGGCCGTAGAAGTCGGTGATCACCGGCGCGTGCAGCACCCTCAGCCGGGCGGCGAGCGCATGGTTCTCGGCGTTGAACAGCCGTTCGAATGCGTTGGACTGACCGGGCGGGTCGAAGGGTCCGGAGGTGCCGTCGCCGACGGAAAGGAACATCGGCGTATGCCGGAGCCGGGCGGCCAGCTCATAGGGGTCGTGCGCG
Organism: Mycobacteriales bacterium; assembly: GCA_036497565.1. NCBI lineage: Bacteria > Bacillati > Actinomycetota > Actinomycetes > Mycobacteriales > Mycobacteriales bacterium. Next base: position 8,678 of record DASXJE010000022.1, on the reverse strand, counting down.
GCCCAGATGGCCCGCTGCGCGGTCGGATCGCCCCAGACCGCGTACGGGTCCACGTTCTGGCCCTGGTTGATCGACAGGACGTTGGCCGGTCCGCCGGGCTCGTAGAGCGGGTGCACGACCCCGCTGTAGGACGCGGCGGCGCGGAACATGCCGGGGTGCCGGGCGGTGTAGGAGAGCGCGCCGAGGCCGCCCATCGACAGCGCGGGTCCGCTCCCGCGATCCCGGCATCCGACACGAAAACGGTCAACCGGTCAAGGGCCCGGCCGACGCGGCGCCGGACAGCAGCCGAGCGGGCAGGTGTCGTGCGACGGCCCCATCAGGCCGAGGGCGCGCGGCGCCCGATCCGGTTCCGCGCGCTCCAGCACGAGCTCGCGGACCATCGTGACGAACCGCGGATCGGTGCCCGGCGTGGCGGCCCGCACGAAGGCGATGCCACGCGCGGCGGCCGCGGCCGCCGCCTCGTTGTCGAGGTCCCACCGCACTTCCATGTGGTCGCTGATGAAGCCGATCGGCGAGACCACGACGGCGGGCACCCCGTCGCCGGCCAACGCGTCGATGTGGTCGACGATGTCCGGCTCGAGCCACGGCACCTGCGGCGGCCCGCTACGGCTCTGCCAGACCAGGTCGTACGGCCGGCCGGGCGCGACCCGCTCGGCGACCAGCCGAGCGGTCTCGGCCAGCTCGGCGACGTAGAGCCCGCCCTCGGGCCCGCTGGCCTGCGCCATCGCGACCGGGATGCTGTGCGCGGTGAACACGAGCCGGGCAGCGTCGCGGCGGTCCGCCGGCAGCGACTCGAGGGCGGCGCGGACCGCGTCGACGTTCGGCTCGACGAAGCCGGGGTGGTTGAAGAAGTGCCGGATCTTGTCGATCTGCGGCGCTCCCTCTCCCACCTGCTCGCGCGCTGCGGCGATGTCGTCCTGGTACTGCCGGCAGCCCGAGTACGACGCGTAGGCGCTGGTGACGAAGGCCAGCGCGCGACGGACGCCGTCGGCGGTCATCTGACGCACCGTGTCGGCGAGGTAGGGCCGCCAGTTGCGATTGCCCCAATAGATCGGCAGGTCGACGCCGGTGCGGGCGAAGTCGGCCTCGACCGCGGCGATCAGCGCCCGGTTCTGCGCGTTGATCGGGGACACGCCGCCGAAGTGGTCGTAGTGCCCGGCGACCGCGACCAGGCGGTCCCGCGGGACGCCCCGACCGCGGGTGACGTTCTCGAGGAACGGCAGGACGTCGTCAGGCCCTTCGGGGCCGCCGAAGGCCACCACGAGGACGGCGTCGTAACTCACGTCATCCATCCTGCCCGGCGTCGCCGGGTCCGACCGCCGTGGGGCGGAGGTGGGTGTCAGGCGCCCATCGCGTGGTAGCCGCCGTCGACGTGCACGATCTCCCCGGTCGTCTTGGGGAAGAAGTCCGACAGCAGCGCGACGCAGGCGCGGCCGGTGGGCTCGGAGTCCTCGGAGTCCCAGCCCAGCGGTGCGCGCTCGCCCCACATCTGCTCCACCGGCCCGATGCCGGGGATGCTCTTCGCGGCGAGCGTGCGCATGTAGCCGGCCGAGACGAGGTTGACGCGGATCCCCTTCGGGCCGAGGTCGCGGGCGAGGTAGCGGGAGCAGGACTCGAGCCCCGCCTTGGCGACGCCCATCCAGTCGTACGCCGGCCAGGCCACCGTCGCGTCAAAGGTCAGCCCGACGACCGCTCCCCCGTCGGTCATCATCGGCAAGGCGGCCATCGTCAGGGCCTTGAGCGAGTAGGCGGAGACCTGGAACGCGGTCGCGGCGTCCGGCCACGACGTGTTGAGGAAGTTACCGCCGAGCGCGTCCTGCGGGGCGAACGCGATCGAGTGGACGACGCCGTCGAGGCCGTCGACGTGCTCGCGCAGCGCGTCGGCGAGGCCGGCGAGATGCTCGTCGTTCGTCACGTCCAGTTCGAGGACCACCGGCTCGCTGGGTAGCCGCTTCGCGATCCGCCTGGTGATCGACAGCGCCCGGCCGAAGTTGGTGATGATGACCTGCGCGCCCTGCTCCTGCGCCACCTTCGCGACGGCGAAGCCCAACGAGGTGTCCATCGTCACGCCGGCGACAAGGATGCGCTTGCCCGCAAGCAGACCGCTCACGCTCTCTCCTCTGTTCTGGTCGCGTCCTGGCATCGGGGTGCGGTGGACCGCACGACTAGTGGCCCATGCCGATTCCGCCGTCCACCGGAAGCACCGCTCCGGTGATGTAGCCGCCGGCGTCCCCGGCGAGGAACGTCACCACGCCGGCCACCTCCTCGAGCGTGGCGTAGCGAGCCATCGGGATCTCCCCGAGGATCTGGGTACGCCGCTTCTCCGGCAGTGCCCTGGTCATGTCGGTGTCGACGAAGCCCGGGGCGACGACGTTGGCGGTGATGCCCCGGCTGGCGAGTTCGCGGGCGACCGAGCGTGCCAGGCCGACGAGACCGGCCTTGGCGGCGGCGTAGTTGGCCTGCCCGGCCGAGCCGGACAGCCCGACGACCGAGGAGATGAAAATCATCCGGCCGCGGCGCATCCGCAACATCCCGGCGGCGGCCCGCTTGGCGACCCGGTAGGCGCCGGTGAGGTTGGTGTCGATGACGTCGGCGAACTGCTGTTCGCTCATCCGCAGCAGCAGGGTGTCGTCGTTGATGCCGGCGTTGGAGACCAGCACCTCGACCGGCCCGTGCTCGGCCTCGGCGGCGGTGAACGCGGCGTCGATCGCGTCGGCGTCGGTGACGTCGCAGCGGACACCGAGCAGGCCGTCGGGTGGCGGGGTTCCGCGGTAGGTGACCGCGACCCGGTCACCCTGCGCGGCGAAGGCCTGGGCGATCGCCAGCCCGATGCCCCTGTTGCCGCCGGTGACGAATACGGATCGACTCACCGTGATCGCACCTCCCGGGGGCGTCGTACCGGTCATGACCGGACGAGGCTACCGGCCCGGTCCCGGCGCGCGATGTCGGCCCGCTGCCCCCATGATCAAGAGGGGATTCGTACGGCGTTTCGCACCCAAATCCCCTCTTGATCACGGGGAGGGGGGCGGGCGGCGGGGGTTACAGGAGCCGGTTGGTCCACAGCAGCGACAGTCCGGTGGCCGCGAAGGCGAGGAACAGCCCGACCGCGACGGCCCAGATGGTCACCTCGCGGTGCTGGGTGGTGAAGCCGATCTGGCTGCCGAGATCCTTGTAGACGGTACGGAGTTCGCCGGCGCTCGCGGCGGAGTGGTAGCTGCCGCCGGTGCCCTTGGCGATCTCCTTCATCGTCTCGGTGTCCACCGGCACCTGCTGCGACTGGCCTTCCAGCTCGATCGAGCCCTCGGCGGTGCCGAACGCGATGGTCGAGACCGGCACATGTGCCTTCTGCGCAGCCTGGATGGCGTCGGCGACCGGCCGGCCGACCGTGCGGGCGCCGTCGGAGAGCATCACGACCCGGGACGGCACCGGCTTGGACCGGCCGTCACCGGTCGGCAGCTGGGCCCGGAACGACCGCAGGGCGCCGAGCGCGGCGATGATCGCGTCGCCGGTCGCCGTGGACTGGGCCAGCTGCAGGTCGTCGATGGCCCGGGTCACCGAGTCGCGGTTGGTGGTCGGGGCGACGTCGACCGTCGCCGTACCGGCGAAGGACACCAGCCCCAGGTTGATCTGCTTGGGCAGCAGATGGGTGAACTGCTTCGCCGCGACCTGGGCCGCCTTCAGCCGGGTCGGGGTGACGTCGTTGGCCTCCATCGACAGCGATACGTCGATGACCATCATCACGGTGGCGCGGTCCCGGGGGACCTTCACCTGCCGGGCCGGCCGGGCCATCGCGACGGTCAGCGACGCGAGGGAGACGAGCAGCAGGCCGAAGGCCACGTGCCGGCGCCACCCGGGGCGTTTGGGCGCCACGCTGTCCAGCAGCGCGACGTTGGTGAACCGGGCGGCGTAGCGGCCGCGACGCAGCGCGAGAACGATGTAGAGCCCGAGCAGTACGGCGACCGCGAGCAGCAGCCACAGCCAGCCGGGCGACAGGAACCCGGTCATCGGGCGGCCCTCACCGCAGCGCCCCGCCCGAGGCGCGGCGCCGGCGCGCCGCCACGAACCGCAGGATGTCGAGCAGCCAGTCGCCGTCGGTGCGCAGGATCAGGTGGGATGCGCCGGCCCGGCGGATCGCCGCGGCGATCTCCTGCCGTTCGGCTCGGGCGGCCGCGGCGTAGCGCTCGCGCAGTCCGCGCCGCGAGGTCTGCACGTCCAGCTGCTGGCCGGACTCCGGGTCGACGACGGTGAGCAGCCCGACGTCGGGGATGTCGAGCTCCCGCGGATCGAGCACCTCGATCGCCAGGACCTCGTGCCGCCCCGCGAGCGCCCGCAACGGGCCCTCCCAGGTGCGCTCCCCGAGGAAGTCGGAGATGACGACGGCCAGACCCCGCCGCCGCGGCGGGCGGCGGAGCGTCTCCAGCGCCGCGGCGAGATCGCCCCGGCGGCCGCGGTCGGCGCGCGGGGTGCGCACCACCTGCCGGATGAGCGCCTGCGAGTGGGCGCGTCCGGACCGGGCCGGGATCCGGGTGGCGCCGTTGCCGGTGGCCACGATCGCGCCGACCCGGTTGCCGCCGTGCTGGGTGAGGTAGACGACCGCGGCGAGGCCGGCGACGGCCAGGTCACGTTTCTCGCAGGACGCGGTACCGAAGTCCAGGCTCGGGGACAGGTCGATCACCGCCCACGACTCGAGCTCGCGGTCGGCGATGGTCTCGCGCACGTGCGGGATCGTGGTCCGCGCGGTCACCGGCCAGTCCATCCGGCGTACGTCGTCGCCCGGGTAGTAGACCCGCGACTCCCCCGGCTCGGAGCCGGGTCCCGGGATGAGTCCGAGGTGGTTGCCCTGCAGCAGCCCGTCGAGCCGGCGGCGGACGATGAGCTCGAGCTTGGAGAGCACCGCCTCCGCCGTGTCGGTGGACAACGACGGCGGCGCGACGGTGCTCGTCGCCGGTGCCGCAGAGCTGGTTCTCACGCCGACCGTTCTCCGGGTGGCTCCGGCCCCATCGCCGGGCCGGGGTGGGATCCGGGGTGCGGTCCGGGATGCGGCGCGGGTGCCGGCCCGGTCGGATAACCCGCCGACCGCTGCCGCGGACTGACCTGCGGCAGAGGCACGGTCGCCAGCACCCGCCGGATCACGTGCTCGGCAGGCACCCCGTCGGCGAGTGCGTCGTAGGACAGGACCAGGCGGTGGCCGAGGATGTCGGGGGCCACGTCGACGATGTCCTGCGGCAGGACGTAGTCGCGGCCGCGCATCAGGGCAAGCGCCCGGCCGGAGGCGATCAGGCCGAGCGAGGCGCGCGGGCTCGCGCCGTAGGACACCCAGCCGGCCACGTCGGGCATGCCGTGCTCGAGCGGCTGCCGGGTCGCGAAGACCAGCCGCACCACGTAGTCGACGAGCGCGTGGTGCACGAAGACCCGGTTGGCCGACTCCTGCAGCCGGATCACGTCCGCCGGGCCGAGCACCTGGGCCGCGGAGGGTGGGTTGACCCCCATCCGGTAGATGATCTCCCGCTCCTCCTCCATCGTCGGGTAATCGACGACGATCTTGAGCAGGAAGCGGTCGCGCTGCGCCTCCGGGAGCGGGTAGACGCCCTCGGACTCGATCGGGTTCTGCGTGGCGAGGACCAGGAACGGCGACGGCAACTCGTAGGTGGTGCCGCCGATCGACACCTGCTGCTCGGCCATCACCTCGAGCAGCGCCGACTGCACCTTCGCGGGCGCCCGGTTGACCTCGTCGGTGAGCAGGAAGTTGGCGAACACCGGCCCGAGCTCGGTGTCGAACCGCTCCTGGCCGGCGCGGTAGATACGGGTCCCGACGATGTCGGCGGGCACCAGATCCGGCGTGAACTGCAGCCGGGAGAAGGTGCCCCCGAAGGTCGCCGCCAACGTCTCGACGGCGAGTGTCTTGGCGACACCGGGCACACCCTCGACCAGGCAGTGGCCGCGGGCGAGCAGTGCCACGAGCATCCGCTCGACCATCCGGTCCTGGCCGACGATCACCCGCTTGATCTCGAACATCGCCTGCTCGAGGAGTGTGGCGTCCCGGGCCGGTGTGCTCACGATGTCCCCCTGACCCTGCGACGGATCGGCTGGCTCGCTCACCGCGCCTCCTGTCGGCTCATCGGCTTCCCACCCGTGCGCTTCCCGGTCCGCGGAAACGGCGGCCGAGGACGATCTCCAGGCTGGTGCAAAGTAACGGTACGACGTCGCGGGCCCTCGTGCGGGCGTGACCCGAGAGCCCGCACCGGCGGCCGCTGCATCTACGCTCGTCCGGTGACCGCTGCAGACGGTGCCGGTCCGGCCGGTTCGGCCTATCTCGTCCGGCTCGGAACGGGTCGGGCCAGCGCCGCCGCGGCCGGGCCCCGCGCCGACCTCCTCGACCGGTGCGCCGGCGCCGGCCTGCCCGTGCCGGCCGGTTCGGTGCTGCTCGATGAGGTCCGGCGCAGCAACGGCACCGATCTCGCGGACCTGCTCGGCACACTGGACCCGGCCGAAGTGGTCACGCTACGTAGCGCATTCGCTGCGCCGGGTCCGCTGCCGTCGCGCACGATCCAGGCGATCCCAGGTGACGACGGCCCCGGGCTGGTCGCCGCGGTGCAGGCGATCTGGGCCACGGGTACGGCGGCCGCGGTGCGGCGTACCGACGTCGTCCTCCTCACCCACGTGTCCGGGGTGCAGGCCGGCGTCGCGGCTACCGAGCCGGGCCGCGACGACGTGGTGTCCTGGCGCGAGGTGACGCCGGAGGCGCGCAGCCTCGGCCGACCCGACGACGTCGGGCGTTGGGCCGCGGCGCCGTTGGGTCCCCGCGACCGCCCACACCGGGCGGTCGACCGCATTCCGCTGCCGCCGTGGGGCATGCGCCTGACCCGACTGCTGCGCGCCGTGCGCCAGGTCGTCGGCGTCGATCGCTGGGACGTCGAGTGGGTCGATGACGGAACCCGCTGTTGGCTCCTCGGCGTGCAACCGGGATTCGGCGAGGTCGGACGGGACGGGCTGAATCGTCGGCCCCACGGGCGTGTCGCCGGAAACACGCCATGAGTTGTGTTTGACCCGACGGGGTCGGGCTGGTGTAGCGTGCTGCTCGCGCCGGGCAGCTCCCCCCGTGGCTGCCCGGCGCCTTTTCCTGCTCTGACACCGTCATGACACACTGCCGCGGATGACCGACGACGCCGACGACACGCCGGTCTGTTCGGCCCGCGGATGCCGGTCACCGGGTGTCTGGATGCTGGTCTGGAACAACCCGCGCGTCCACACACCGGAGCGCGAAAAGACCTGGATCGCCTGCGCGGAGCATCGCGGCTCGCTGTCGCAATTCCTGGACGCCCGGGGATTTCTCCGCCGTACCGACCCGTTGACCTGAACCGGCGCCCGCGTCGCCGGTCAGCCGCCGATCGCCGACATCGGTCGGCTCGGCTGAGCGAAGTCCGGGTCGTCGATCCCGTGCCCGAACCGCTTCCCCGCGACGGCGCGCTGCATCTGCCCGGCGAGCTCGGCGTCGCTGGCCCCCGCCCGCATGGCGGTACGGAGATCGGACTCCTCGCGTGCGAACAGACAGTTACGAAGCTGCCCGTCGGCGGTCAGCCGGACCCGGTCGCAGGCCGCGCAGAACGGCTTGGTGACCGAGGCGATCACCCCGACCCGGCCGGTCTGCCCGGCCGGCAGGCCCGGACCGTCGAGGACCTGCCATCCTTCGGCCGGCGCGCTCCCCCGGGTCGGCTCGGGAGCCAACCGGTAGACCGTCGACAGTGCGGCAAGCACCTCGGCCGCGGTGACCATCTGGTCCCGGTCCCAGCCGTGCTGCGGGTCGAGCGGCATCTGTTCGATGATGCGCAGCTGGTACCCCTGGCGCAGACACCACTCCAGCAGCGGGACGGCCTCGTCGTCGTTGACGCCGCGGAGCAGGACGGCGTTGACCTTCACCGGTTCCAGTCCCGCGGCGCGGGCCGCGGCGAGCCCGGCGAGGACGTCGGCGTGCCGGTCGCGGCGGGTGATCCGGGCGAACCGCTCCGGGTCGAGGGTGTCCAGGGAGACGTTGACCCGGCGCAGTCCGGCGCGCGCCAGATCGTCGGCCAGGGCGGCCAGCGCGAGCGCGTTGGTCGTCACCGAGATCTCCAGGTCGGGCGAGAGCGCGGTGAACCGGGCCACGAGGTCGGGCAGGCCGGGGCGGATCAGCGGCTCGCCGCCGGTCAGCCGCAGGCTGCGCACCCCCAGGCCGAGGAGCACCCGCACCAGCCGGACCAGCTCGTCATCGGTCAGCAACTCCGCCCGCGGCAGCCAGGGCAGCCCGTCGGCGGGCATGCAGTAAGTGCAGCGCAGCGAGCACCGGTCGGTGAGCGACACCCGCAGGTCGCGTGCGCGTCGGCCGTATCCGTCGGTGAGCCCCGGGCCCGGAAGAGGTTCGGCCGCGCGATCGGTGACGAGCGGCACGAAGGTCATGGGTCCAGGTTAGGCCCCGCCGTCCGCGCGCGGGTGCGCCCGGCAACCGGTCAGGTGCCGGGGCGGGTGGCGCCGACCAGGCCGTCGTACCAGATCGGGACGATCTTCACGACGTCGCCGCTCTGGGGTGCCTCGAGCACCTGGCCGCCGCCGATGTAGATCGCCACGTGGTGGATGCTCGCCGGGGTGCCGTCGTAGGACCAGAACAGCAGGTCGCCCGGCATCAGGTCGTTCATCGACGGGTG